>JBFZES010000001.1:0-4154 GCA_041306725.1 Spirochaetaceae bacterium
ACCGATAGATGCAACACATAAGCGATATCATCGAGGCGGCGCGGAAGGCCGGCAGGAAGCGGATGGCCGTTGCGGCAGCCCACGAGGAATCCGCCCTGGAGGCGGTGTTCGACGCCGCCTCTCACGGGCTTGTCGAGCCCATACTGGTAGGCGACGAGGCCCAGATACGGCGCATAGCCGCTGACTTAGGCGCCGATTTGGCGGGCGTACGCATCATAGACGAGAAGGATTACGCCTTGGCGGCGGCGCGGGCCGTGGCCCTGGTGCGGGCAGGCGAGGCGGATATGCTCATGAAGGGCGTGCTCGATACCTCCATACTCCTTAAAGCCGCGCTCAATAAGGAAAACGGCCTGAACGCGGGCCGCCTTACGAGCCACGTGGCGGTCATGGAAGTGCCCACGTACCATAAGCTGCTCATCGTCACCGACGCCGCCATAAACATAGCCCCCGACCTGGCCGGCAAGCTGGATATCATAGCCAACGCCGTGCAGGTGGCCAAGGCCATAGGCCTAGCCAACCCCAAGGTGGCCCTGCTCGCGGCGGTGGAGAAGGTGAACTGGGACAAGATGCCCTGCACGGCCGACGCGGCCATCATCACGCAAATGAACAGGCGCGGCCAGCTCAAGGGCTGTATCGTGGACGGGCCGCTCGCGCTGGATAACGCCGTCAGCGCCGAAAGCGCGAAGATAAAAAAAATCGTGTCCGAGGTAGCCGGCGACGCCGATATACTCGTGGCGCCGGATATAGAGGCGGGCAATATCCTGTACAAATGCCTCCTCGACCTGGGACAGGCCAAGGGAGCCGGCATAGTCGTCGGCGCCGCCAAGCCTATAGTACTGACGAGCCGCGCCGACAGCGCGGAGACCAAGCTGGCCAGCATAGCCTTAGCGGCCCTGGCATCGTAAGGAGCGAATTTATGGCAAACAAGGGCAAGCCCGTAATCGATCGGGAGCGCTGCAAGGGATGCCTGCTCTGCGTCCGATCGTGCCCCACCAAGGTGCTCGGCGTGGATGACAGCCCCAATTCATGGGGGTACTACCCGGCAAAGGTCGTCGCCTTGGACAAATGCATAGCCTGCGGGAACTGCTACACGGTGTGCCCCGACGTGGCCGTTACCGTCTACAAGCTGTAAGGAGGCTGTGAACATGGCAGAAGAAAAGCGACTGATGAAGGGGAACGAGGCCATAGCCGAATCCGCCATACGCGCGGGCTGCACGGCTTATTTCGGCTATCCCATCACCCCGCAGAACGAACTGACCGCGTACATGGCCAAGCACATGCTCGACCATAAGCGCACCTTCATACAGGCGGAGAGCGAAGTATCCGCCATCAATATGGTATACGGCGCCGCCGCGGCCGGAGCCAGGAGCATGACCAGCTCCTCGAGCCCCGGCGTATCGCTCAAGCAGGAAGGCATATCCTACTGCTGCGGCGCGGACCTGCCCTGCGTCATCGTGAACGTGGCGCGCTCGGGCCCCGGCCTAGGCGGCATAAGCCCCGGCCAGGCGGACTACTTCCAGTCCACCCGCGGCGGCGGCCATGGCGACTATTACCACCTCGTGCTGGCGCCCAAGAGCGTGCAGGAGGCGGCCGACCTTACCTATAAGGCCTTCGACCTGGCCGACCAGTGGCGCATGCCCGTCATGATACTCGCCGACGGCCTCATAGGCCAGATGATGGAAGGCGTGGAGCTCCCCGTGAACCGCGAGCTTTCCAGCCTGCCTAAGAAAGCCTGGGCGGCCGGCGGCCAGGCCGATACCCACCGGCCCATCAACCACGTAAGCAGCATAAACCTCGTGCCCGCCGAGCTTGAGGCTTCCGTCATAGAGCGCTTCAAGCGCTATGACCGCATAAAGGCGGAGGAAGTGCGCTACGAGGAAGTGAACGTGGACAAGGCCGAGCTCATACTCGTGGGCTACGGCACCAGCGCCCGCGTATCGCTCGGCGCCCTTGAAATGGCCAAGAAGCTCGGCATAGAAGTGGGCCTCTTTAGGCCTATTACGCTCTGGCCCTTCCCCGAAAAGCGCGTGGCCGAGCTCGCCGCCAAGGGCAAGAAGTTCCTGGCCGTCGAGATGAGCATGGGTCAGATGGTGGAAGACGTGAAGCTGGCCGCTAACGGCAAGGCCGACGTGCACTTCTACGGCCGCTGCGGCGGCATGATCCCCACCGAGGAAGAAGTGCTGGCCGAGATACGCCGCCTTCTCAAGAAGTAAGGGAGTAACGATATGGAACTTTTATACGGGCACCCCAAGAGCCTTAAGCCCATACAGACCAAGTACTGCCCCGGCTGCGGCCACGGCGTCATCCACCGCCTCATAGCCGAAGTCATCGACGAGCTCGGCGTGCAGGAGAAGTCCATCATAACCAACCCGGTGGGCTGCTCCATATGGGCCGACCTCTATTTCGACTTTGACTCGGTACAGCCCGCCCACGGGCGCACCCCCGCCGCGGCCACCGGCATAAAGCGCGTTAAGCCCGACCACCTGGTCATATGCTACCAGGGCGACGGCGACCTCGCCGCCATAGGCACCGCGGAAATCATCCACGCGGCCAATCGCGGCGAGAAGTTCACCACCATATTCGTGAACAACGCTATCTATGGCATGACCGGCGGACAGATGGCCCCCACCACCCTCATAGGGCAGAAGGCCACCACCGCCCCCTACGGCCGCGACGCGCTCGAATCGGGCATGGGCTATCCCATACAGGTCTGCGAGCTTTTGGCTACGCTGGGCGGCACCAAGTACCTGGCCCGCGGCTCGGTGAACAACGCCGCCAACGTACGCAAGACCAAGCAGTACATCAAGAAGGCCTTTGAGGCCCAGCTGCGCGGCGAGGGCTTTACCATGGTGGAGATACTCTCCCCCTGCCCGACCAACTGGGGCATGTTGCCCTGCGAGGGCCAGGAATGGCTCGAAGCCAACATGATACCCTTTTACAAGCTCGGCGAGATCAAGAATACCCTCGCCGTCAGCGCGGTTGCCAGCGCGGCCGCGGCGGGAGGCTCCAAATGACCGAGAAGACCTTTATAGCCGGCTTCGGCGGCCAGGGCGTTATTTCCTTAGGCCAGCTCTGGGTATACTGCGGCATGAAGGAAGGCAAAGAAGTCACCTTCTTCCCCTTCTACGGCGCGGAAAAACGCGGCGGCATAGCGCGCGCCAGCGTCATCGTGTCCGACCATGAGATAGCCAGCCCCCTGGTTACCAGCCCGGACAGCGCCGTCGTCATGAACATGGACAGCCTTCCGCTCTGCGAGGAAGTGCTCAAGCAGGGCGGCACGCTCTTCGTCAACTCCAGCCTGGTCAAGGTGGAGAGCAAGCGCAAAGACGCCAGGGTAATAAAAGTGCCCTGCAATGAGCTTGCCGAGGAGATAGGCGACGTTAAGATTGCCAATATGGTCATGATGGGCGCCCTGTCCAAGGCTACCGGCGCGGTGGCGCTGGACAAGCTCGAGGCCGTGCTCAAGAGCTTCTTTCCCGAGAGCAAGCATAAGTTCATACCCATGAACTTAAAGGCCATAAGCGCCGGCATGGCCGCCGTCAAATAAGCGACGCGCCTAGCAACGCGGGCCGGCCCTCCTTGTGGGGCCGGCCATTTTTTTGTACCATGCCAGCGCGGAGGAAAGCCTTGCCACCCACACGATCGACTATGGCTCTGCGCGCGCGAGCCTTACTAAGCGCGGCCGCCCTTGCTCTGGCGGCCCTGAGCCTCATAGGCCTTTCCTGCGCCAAGGCGGACCTTGTGCGCCTGGACTACGCCGACGCAGGCTGGCTGGACGCCGAGGCCTTCCTGGCCGCGCATCCCTTGCCTCCGGGGCTGCGCATAGCGGGCGAGGGCGGCCAGGGAAGCGCGGCTACCCTGCGCTTCCGCTCCATACTGGGCGAGGGGCAAAAGGCCCCCGCGCTCAACGCCTGCGACCTTGACGCCCTGCCCCCCGCGGCCCTGCGCGTCATAGCGCGGCGCTACCTTGCCCATCCCCTGCCTTTTTATGAAGCGCCCCTGGGCCTAAGCGCGGCGGAAGCCTCCGCCGGCGGACTCGTGGAGCTGGGCACCATAGAGCCGCCTCTGCGCGCGGCTCCCATAGACGGCCTCTTGCCCGGCCAGGCGGGCTACCCCTTCGCCGAGCGCGTTGAAATCGTCCTGGAAGGCGAGGC
>JBFZES010000002.1:0-3871 GCA_041306725.1 Spirochaetaceae bacterium
AGGTTAATTATCTTTCCCAGTTCTATCTGGTAGCGCAACTGTTGGGACTGTTGGAAAAATCGACGAAGGGAGGGCGCGTCATATTCAACGCCACCCCCGGCGGCAACATCCATTGGGACGACATGCACATGGCCAAGCGCTGGGGCTTTACGGAAGCAGTTCAGCAAGCCATGGCGGCAAAAAGAATGCTTTTAATTACGCTGCATGAACTGTATAAGGAAAAAGAGAATAAAGTTTCGTTTATCGGCTTCGCTATCCATGAAACGGTATGGACGAACCAGATTAACATAATCCCCGCATCCATGAAGATCATGGCAACGATAATGAAAGCCTTTGGCTTGTTCATATCCATCGAAAAGTGCGGAGAGATCATGGCTCCCTTATTCATGGACGATTCAGCGGAAACCAGTAAAAGATCCGGCAGCCTCCTTACCTGGAAGAAGGGCCGTTTTATAGCGCTAGAGGAAGATGAAGAGATTAAAGAAAAAACTAAAAGAATGGAATTATTGGAAGAAAGCATACGCTTATGCAAGGATGATACGATCAGGGCGATTATTGGATAAACCTTTCATTCCACTGCCCCCAGGAAACGCTCGGCCAGGTACGCTAGCAGGGCGTTTGCGCTTGGTCCGGCTTTCCCGTCGCCCCGATTCGCGAGCACGATAACGGCGTCGCCATCGTCCGGCCATATAGCGATAGAGCAATAGAACATCGTGTTGGAGCCGTCATGGACGAGCACGCGACGGCCTTCGGCGTCCTTCATCACGCCCCAACCGAGGGCGTAGCCGGTCAATCTGGGCGTCATGATTTCCTCGATGGCGGCCTCGCTTACGATACGACGGCCTGACAGCGCGATGCCGCGCTCCAGATAGAGCGAAGCGTAGCGTTCTAGGTCGGCAAGCCTGGCATGGACGGTGCCCGCCGGGCCGAGCGCTGCGGGATTGTCCGCATACGGCCCCGCGGGATCCACGGGCTTCGGGGCATGGCCCCATGGAGCGGCTACTGTCTTGGCCGGCGGCCCGAATCCCGTGCCTTCCATACCGAGGGGTTCGAAGAGCTCATCTATCATTAGGGCTTCCCAGCTCTTGCCTGAGGCCAGTTCGAGCATACGGCCAGCGACAACATAGCCAAAATTGGAATACAGAAAGCCTGAGCCTGGCTTACGGGCGGGCCGTAGGGATAACGACTCAGCGACCATCCGCGCCCGGTCTTCGCCGGCGGAAGAGTCATAGGGAAAAAAGGTCATCCATACGGATTTTGGAAGCTCTGCCGGCAGTCCGGCGGCATGCGCCAAAAGCTGGGCTCGCGTTACCCCGCGGTATTCTTCATTCATAGGATACTCGTTCCCGAAGGCTTCGCCGACCGTCGTATCCCAGCGTATGAGCCCCCTGTCACCGAAGATGCCGCATAGCAGCGCGGTCATCGCCTTGGTATCCGATCCGATATGGAAGGCATCCGACTCCAGCACCGGCTCGGCATCGCCTGCCTTGCGCAGTCCCGCCACGCCCCTGTACGCTAGCCGGCCGTCGCGGATAACGGAGACGGCGATACCCGGCATAGATCCGCCATTAAGCGCCGTATATTCCGCAAGGACCTCTTCCGGCGGCCTGTCCGGCTCTATTCGGGCATAGCCGCCGGCGCTGGCGCAAGACGAGGAAACGAGCGCGGCCAGGATAATGAGCGTAATATGGCGAAGTTTCATGGCATACTCCTTGCGTTGTAAGGCATACTATAGCTTGGCGCTACGAGAAATCATGCATAGAATACTATAACATTAGCCTATAGACAGTCGCTTCGAATGGCGTATGTTGAGAGCGCTTAGCTAAGGAGAAGGTATGAGTAGCTTCGAGTTGGATCATGTCGCGCTGCTGGTTAGCTCCATCGAGGCCGCGGTGGAGAGGCTGGGCATATCGGCCGATCTGTCGTCAATAGAGGAATTCCCCGGAGAAGGCACGCGGGAACTCTACCTGGGAGACGAGGGGACGCCTGCGCGCCTCTTGCTCATGCAGCCCATAGGGCCAGGGCCCTACGAGAAGGCGCTGCGGAAGAGAGGCGAGGGGCTTCATCACCTTGCCTTCTGCGTACAAGACCTGACGGCTTTTATCGAGTCGGTATCCGGCAGCGGGTGGCTCCTTCACCCGCAGAGCCTCCGCACCATGAAGCGCTTCAAACAGCTATGGCTCTGCAGGCCCGGCGTAAAAGCGCTGGTCGAGGTATCCACGGGTACGCCTTCGTACCAGGGGAATCCCGTAGTCTCGCGCGTAGGCGTGTCGGTCGACGCAGGGCTTGCCAGGCTCATTTCGGCCTTGCGTATTCAAGCCGTGTCGGCTGTCGCCGATGGGCCGTCGACGATCACGATAGCCGGGCGTGACATCAAGGCTTAAGGCGGCCAGTAGGGCTCCGCGAACCCGGGGGCAAAATATACCAGCACGGATCTGAACGAATTCATTGAGCTAGAAGGCATGGGTCGGCGATACGGCGGTGCCGCTTGATCGGCGCGCGCGATAGGCCCTATCCTATACTACGAAGCGGTAGAGGACAGCCCCGCTTAGCCGCGCCAGGGCAAGCTTGAGAGGGTTTGCGCGATGCGCATGGTAATAGGTACAGCCGCGACTGAGCCACCCCTGCTCCCGCCAGTAGGCGTAGTCGTGAGAACCCGCCGGTTCGCCTTTCCAGGCTAGCTGCTGAATCTTGAAGGCCATGAGCGATACGAAGCTAGGATTCATGGCGGTTTTTTTCGCGATCGCGCCGAACAGCCGTTCCGCTGCCGTATTTGCCTGGGCTCGATAGCGCGGCATATCGATTTCCGGGACCAGCGCCCCCATTTTTACGCCCGTTTTCCCGACTATATGACAGCCCCAGGTAAGCAGCCCCAGGTACAGCGTGCGCAGCGCGTGGCCGGCGGAGCCTCCCCCAACCGTAGCCAAGGCATAGGCGTACTTGCCGCCCAGCCCCGGGCGGTGGCAAAGATAGGCTAGCCTGTCCATGAGGCTTTTCATGAGCCCGCTCACGTCGTCTACGTATACCGGGCTGGCTACAATGAGCGCGTCGGAGGCATCGATACGCGCGCGTATCTTCGCCACCCCGTCCTTGAGGGGGCAGGCGCTTTCGCCGCGGTCGAAGCAGGCGCGGCAGCCGAGGCAATATCGTATATCCGAGTCGCCAAGGAAGAGGGTCTCGAATTCAAACGGCAGGCCCTGCCGCGCCGCTAGGTCCCGCATGCGGGCCTCGACCATGCTTACCATGCGCGCGCTGTTGCCTTGCTTGCGATAGCTGCCGATCAGCGTTAGTACCCGCATGTCCTTGCCTCCGAATAATCCCGCTCAAGCCCTACTGGGCTAAGCGCTGCTCGAAATCTTTGGCCAACAGATAATGGTAGGAGAGCAGCCTGCCGTCCAGCACGATGCCGAAGACGCCCTCTTCGTCCAGATTCTTGGCGTTCACCTGTATAAGCTCGACGCCGCTAGCCATGGCAGCTCCTCCCGCTGCCACTAGTCATGCCATGGCGCCCGCGATCAGCTTAGGCTGGAGCTGCTTTGCCCAGCCCCGTTTATCTTCCCAGTCCCTATTGTCAGTCTTTTGAGCCAAGGCCCTGACCGTCGTTTTTAACAGGGGGAACTAGCGCTTGAATTCGGGCGTATCGATCAATACCGCGCCGCCGAATAGCTTGACCTCAACCGCAGGCTTAAGCTCCGGCGCGATAGCCAGTATTTTGTCCACGTAGCCCTGGGTAGCCGCGCGATTTTCCTCGGTAGCCTCGGCCGCCGCCAGGCATACTATGCCGTAGGCCAGGGGCTGCGCGGCCAGGGACCTGCGCTGCGCGCGCACGAAGCGCTTAATCTCGCCGGGCAGCTGGCCCATGTGCACCGAG
>JBFZES010000003.1:0-5079 GCA_041306725.1 Spirochaetaceae bacterium
TTTTTTGACCATGGAGGTGGCCGCCCGAACGCTCTTGTGCCAGTACACGGCGCGGTACATCTGATATTTGGAAAAGAGCACGCCTTCCACCGCCATCACGCCCCGTTCGTCTACGCCAGGCCTGCCTTCATCGTCGAGCTTTATGTGACGCAGTATGAACTCGGTATCCTGCACGCCGTAGGGCACGCCGCAGGCCCAGGCGTCCCTGTTCAGGTAATCGAGCTTGTCCGGGTCCAGTACGCCGGACAGGAGCATGCGGTAGAGCTCGGTGCCGCTGCCCGCTGCGGGCAGGTCCATATCGACTATGGACGCCACCTGCTCGGGGTCTGCACCCGCGGCTTCGATGGCCGGCGCGAGGCTGCCCTTCACGGCGCGCGCGGTAAGGGCCTCGTGTTCGTCCAGGGGCAGCTCTTTAAGCGAATGGGCGTAGGGAAAGTGCCCCAGGTCATGGCAGAGCGCCGCTATGAGGAAGGCGCGGCAGCCGGCCGGCGTGATCAGGTCCCCGGCGTCCGCGGCTATGGCCTTGAGCACCTTCGCGGCCATGGAATACACGCCTATGGAATGGGCCCTGCGGGTGTGCGTGGCGCCAGGATACACCAGGTGGGCCGGTCCCAGCTGCATGATGCGCGACAGCTTTACGAAATCGGGGCTGGACAGTATGCCCTTGAACTCCTCGGGCAGCATGATGGTGCCCCAGAGCGGATCGCGTACCGGCTCGGTGAATTGTATGCCTAAGCGCTGCCACATGCTGTCCATGAACGGTCCTCCACAGTCTATTCGAGAGAAATAGAGAGCTTAGCCCGCAGCTTCTCCATGTAAACGTAGTTCGTGCGGTTTATCTGTATGGGGCTTAACGATACGTAGCCGTTCTCATAGGCCCACACGTCGCTGCCCGGCGGGTTGTTGCCCCGGCCCCAGCCGCCCTTGGACCAGTATACGCCGTTTTCCTCCACGAAGTCGTGGATGAAGGGCCGCTCCCCCATATCGCAGAGCTGTATGCCCAGGCTCTTCTCGAAGGAGCGGGCGGGGAAGTTGATATTGAGCACGTTATCGGCGGACAAGACGTCGGCGGACAATAGGGTGGCCATGAGGGCGGGCAGCTCCCGTTCCGCCGTGTCAAAGCTGCCGAAATCGCTCGACACGGCCATAGAGGGCTTGCCGCATATGATGCCCTCGGACGCGCCGGCCAGGGTGCCTGAATATATGATGTCGGTGCCCAGGTTTGGCCCGTCGTTTATGCCCGATACAACGATATCGATGTCCAGCCTGAGGGCGTAGAGGGCGAACTTAACGCAGTCTGCCGGCTTGGCTTCAAGGCTCCAGGCGCGTATGCCCGCGACTTCGAAGAGCCCGGGGCGCTCGTGGAGGCGTATGGGCTCGTGTATGGTTATGCCATGCCCTATGGCGCTCTGCTGGCTGTGGGGAGCCACCACGAATACCCGGCCGTGTTCGGCCATTACCCGCGCCAGTATGGCCAGGCCCCGCGCCTCTATGCCGTCGTCGTTAACGAGGAGTATGTTCACCGGCGCTACACCAGGCGCTTGCGCAGTTTGCCGGATACGATATCGATAAGGGTAACGACGGCTATCATGGCTATCATGATGATGCCCACGCGCGGCCATACCCGCGACCGTATGGCGAAGATGAGCGGCGCGCCTATGCCTCCAGCGCCTACGAGGCCTAGGGTAGCCGCGGCGCGCACGTTTATCTCAAAGCGGTAGAGCGTGTAGGAAATGAACTCGGGGCTCACCTCGGGCAGCATGGCGCGGAAGAGCACCTCCATGGGCGTGGCGCCGCAGGAATCGAGGGCTTCCTTGACGCCCATGTCCATGCTCTCTATGGCCTCGCTGAAGAGCTTGGCCAGCATGCCTACCGAGTGCACGCCAATTGCCAGTATGCCCGCCGGTGCGCCGGGCCCTACTATGCTGATGAAGATAAGGGCCAGGATGAGTTCGGGAAAGGTGCGCACCGCGGTAACGATGAATTTGCCTATTTTGGACACCCTGCCGCCCACGATGTTCTGGCTGGCTAGGAGGGCCACGGGCACGGACAGCAGGGCGGATGCGAAGGTGCCGGCTATGGCTATGGCCACCGTCTCCACTATGGCGTAGGGTAGGCCGTCTCGGCTCATATTAAGGAGATAGGTCATGTCCGGATGGGTAAAGCCGCGGAAGAGCGCTTCAAGGGTGCCTTGGGCGCTCTGCATGAGCCCCAGGTACTCTACCCCGAGCGAGCCCCATACGACCAGGATCGCAAGGCCTCCGTAATTGATCAGCCCATACAAAATCTTTAGGGGCTCAGGCTTTTTCTTAACGACGATGCGTTCCAGTTTACGGTCGGTCATACGAGCCTCTTCCTGATGGCGCTGCTTGCGAGGTCTATGGCCAGGACCACGAAGAACGATATGATGATGATGAGGCCCACGCGGTCGAAGTTACGCCAGGCCAGGTTTTGCTCGAATATCTGGCCTATGCCGCCGGCGCCCACGTAGCCGAGGACGGCGGCCGCCCGCACGTTTATCTCCAGGCCGTAGAGGGTGTAGGAGAGGAACTGCGGCAGTATCTGCGGCATGATGGCGTAGCGCAATATGCTGGGCTTGTTAGCGCCTACGGCCAAGAGCGCCTCAACCTGGCCGTAATCTATGGCCTCTATGGACTCAAAGGTAAGCTTTGATATGAGGCCGAAGGTAAAGATGACCAGGGCCAGCACGCCGCTGAAGGGGCCTATGCCGAAGACGGCCACGAAAACCGAGGCCAGGACCATGGCGGGCACGGAGCGCGTTATGTTGAGGATTACCCGCAGGGGCTGGGCTATCCATGGGTTGCGTATGAAGTTATTGGCGGCTAACACGGCCACGGGCAGGGCAAGCGCCGCTCCCCACACCGTGCCCACTATGGACATGCGTATGGTCTCGATGAGGGGGGCCACGATGCGCGGCGCATAGCCCCAGTCGGGGCGCAGGAACATGCGGCCGAGCAGCCTGCCGCCCTTGCTGAAGTTCATGATTATCCTGCCCAGGTCGAAGCCGGCGAACCAGGCGCTGCCTACGATAAGGGCGGCCACGCCCAGGATAAGGGCGTCGCGCTTAAAATGCCGCGGCTTAGGGACGACGATGCGCTCGCTGTCTGCTTTCATCACTCGTCGCCTAGCACTTCGTCGGCGTGTATCCGCCTGCCGTACACCTGTTCCATTTCCTCGAAGAAGCGCGCCTTGTCTATGTCCTTCATGCTCTTGTCGTAGACTATGCTGCCTGCCCGTATGCCCACGACGCGGGTAGCGTACTTCAAGGCCAGGTCCACGTGGTGCAGGTTGGCGACGGTGGTGATGCCGTCTTCCTGGTTTATCTTTTTTAGGTAGTCCATGACCTGTATGGTCGTTACCGGATCGAGGGATGCCACCGGCTCGTCGGCGAGCATAAGGAGCGGCTCCTGCGCCAGGGCCCTGGCTATGGCCACGCGCTGCTGCTGCCCTCCGGACAGCTCGCTGGCGCGGGTATGCACCTTTTCGAGTATGTCCACGCGCTTGAGCGCCCGATAGGCTATCTGCTTGTCGGCGTCGGGGAAGAGCCCGAATACGCTGCGCCAGGTGGGATTGTAGGCCACGCGACCGGAGAGCACGTTGGACAGCACCGACATG
This sequence comes from Spirochaetaceae bacterium, assembly GCA_041306725.1. Taxonomy (GTDB): domain Bacteria; phylum Spirochaetota; class Spirochaetia; order Treponematales; family UBA12059; genus UBA5200. The sequence continues at coordinate 3,637 of JBFZES010000003.1, forward strand.
CGTTTTACGATATTAAAGCCCTGGAATATCATGCCTATCTGCCTGCGGGCGTTGCGCAGCACCTTGCCCTTGGCCTTGTTCACGATGACGCCGTTCACCTCCACTTCGCCCTCGGTGGTATCGATGAGCTGGTTTATGAGGCGCAGCAGGGTGGATTTGCCCGCCCCGGATAAGCCTAGTATGGCCACGAACTCGCCGGCCTCTATGCTGAGGCTCACGTTCTTGAGCGCCTGTACGCCGTTAGGGTAGGTTTTGGAGACATTGGTGAAACGTATCATGAGCGCTCCTTGAATTAACGTATAATAAACCAAGTTCTTTACTTCGTACATGTACAGAATCCTAATGCTGGATTATTATTCCGTTAAATTCTTTACGCCGTATACAGGAGGATTCGATGAAGAAAATCGTTGCCTTAGCCTTACTCGTCGCGCTGGCGCTGCCCGGCGCGCTCTTCGCCGCTGGTTCCAAAGACAAGTACGTGAACCCCGAAGTGCTTCAAGTTCAGCTCATACCTTCGCGTGACGCCGCCTACCTGGACGCCCAGCGCATGCCCATGCAGAAGCTCCTTGAGGCCCAGCTCAAGCGCCCCGTGGTAGTCACCGTGGCTACCGACTATAACGCCCTCATAGAGGGCATGGCTTCCGAGCAGATACACGTGGGGCTCTTGGCCACTACCGCCTACGTGCTCGCCGCCGACGAAGGCTCGGCCGAGGCCATACTCAAGTCCCTGCGCTACGACGTGGACGACCTTGGCAAGCAGCGCAAGGATAAGCCCCTGGTTTCCGGCTATAAGTCGCAGCTGGTCGCCGCCGCCACTTCCGGCATCAAGTCCGTCAAGGACCTTAAGGGCAAGAAGATAGCCATAGCATCGTTCACCTCCACCTCAGGCTTCGTGTGGCCCGCCAACCTCTTGGCCGACAACGGCCTCGATCCTGAGAAGGACGTGGTATGGGTAAACGTGGGCGGCCATGACAACGCCATACTCGCCGTATACAATGGCCAGGCCGACGCCGCCTTCACCTTTAAGGACGCCCGCAGCCTCTTTGAGAAAGAGTCCTTCCATCCTGACCTTATGAGCAAGGTGGTCCTGATTTCCGATACCACCGAAATTCCTAATGATACGATTTCCGTTATCCCTACCCTTGAGCCCAAGCTCAAGGAAGCAATCCGCCAGGCCTTTATCAACATGATGAAGGATCCCGCGGGCCTCCTCATCATGCAGAAGATCTATAACCACGAGGGCTACGCTCCCGCCAAGGATGCCGACTACGACCTCGTGCGCACCTATCTGGAGCGCCAAAAGCAGTGGAAATTCTAAGCCTCTAGCTTAGCGCAGTCCGTGCGTGGGCCGAGCCTACGCTAGCCGGTCCCGGGACGCTTGTCCCGGGGCTTTTTTATAGGGGAGGCAGAGGGCCCTTAGCCCTCGCGTGCCAGGCCAAGCTT
>JBFZES010000004.1:0-4237 GCA_041306725.1 Spirochaetaceae bacterium
TTCGGCTCCGCCAGCGCGTACAAGCCGGTGGCCGCCGATATCTATACCCTCTTCTACGGCGGCAAGCGCTTCGAATTCCTGCCCGAAACCCAAAGCTACTACACGATCGTGGCCCTCGATAGCGGCCTCGTCATACTTAAGGATACGCGCCACGCCGACCCCGCCCGCGCCCAGCTCTATTTCTATAATATGGGCGCGAACGCGGCGGCGGATCTCAAGACCGCCGACGGTTCCCTGGCCATACTCCCTGCCGTGGCTCCCCGCTCCTCCGCCCAGGCGGCGGTCAACCCGCTTTCGATCAAGGTAGCCGCGTTCCAGGCCGGGGCGCGCGTTGGCGGCGAACACGCGCTTAGCCTGGCCCGGGGCTCGTCCTACGCGCTATTCCTGGCGGTACAGGGCGGCGCGGCCCGGAGCTTCGTCGTTACCGCCTCGGTGCAGGCGGACTAGCCGGCCAATGGTCTTCAGCTCGCCCCTCTTTATCTTCCTCTTCCTGCCTATCTTTCTGGGGCTGTACTATTTGTTGCCCAGGCGCGTCAGGACCGGCTGGATCCTGGCTGGCAGCTGGGCCTTCTACGGTTTCTGGCGCGTCGACGTCCTGGGCCTGTTCATAGCGGTGAGCTTCGGGAATTGGCTGGCCGGCGTATGGCTTGCGCGCGCCTTCTATGACGAGGGGCGGGCAGATCGCCTGCGGGCCAGGCTCATCGTGGGCCTAGCGGTCGTCCTCAACCTGGCCGTGCTCGCGTACTTCAAGTACTTTAACTTCGGCGTGGCCAGCCTCAATGCCCTGCTTGGCCAGCTGGGGCTGGGGCCGCTCAAGGCCTGGTCGGTTATACTGCCGGTGGGCATATCGTTCTACGTGTTTCAGGCCATGAGCTACGTCATCGACGTCTATAGGCGCGACGCGCCGCCCTCCCATGAATTCATCGACCTTGCCGCGTATATATCGCTGTTTCCCCAGCTCGTGGCCGGCCCCATACTGCGCTATAAGGACCTTGCCGGGCAGCTTAGGCAGCGCAGCCATAGCCTGCCGCGCTTCGCGTACGGCTTTGCCCGCTTCTCCATGGGGCTGTGCCGCAAGGTACTCATCGCCGATACCATAGCCCCGCTGGCTAACGCCGCCTTCGGCATGGCGAGCCCCGGGGCCCTGGACGCCTGGCTGGGCATACTCGCCTACGCGGTCCAGCTCTACTTCGACTTCTCGGGCTATTCCGATATGGCCATAGGCTTAGGCCATATGATGGGCTTCAGCTTCATTGAGAATTTCGACGCGCCGTACCGCGCCGCGAGCATAGGCGATTTCTGGCGGCGCTGGCATATAAGCCTTTCCTCATGGCTGCGGGACTACCTTTACCTGCCCCTGGGCGGCAATAGGAAGGGCAGCGGCCGCACCTATCTGAACCTCTTCCTGGTCATGGCCATAGGCGGCCTGTGGCATGGCGCGGCGTGGAACTTCGTGGCCTGGGGCTGCTGGCACGGCCTGCTGCTCGGCGCGGAACGATACATCGCCGCCAAGCGCGGACCCGGCGCGCCGTCCGGCCCGATATCCCGCGTCCTGGCTACGGCGCTCGGGCTGGCTTTTACCCAGGCGGCCGTCTTGGCCGGCTGGGTGCTGTTCCGGGCCCGCGACCTAGGCCACGCGCTCAGCTACTTCTCGTCGCTTGCGGGCGGCGGCTGGGCCTTGAGCCCTTCTTTCGCCTGGCGGCTCGGCTCCCTGGAGCTATGGTCCCTGGCCTTCGGCCTCGCCATCATAGCCCTGGAGCCGAGGGCCAAGCGCCACGCCCTGGAGGCCGAAGGGGCGGAGACGCGGAAACTCCTTCGCCTGTCCTGGTTCGCGTGGGCGGCAGCCGGCGGCGTGGGCGTGCTTAAGCTCCTGGCGGATTCGTACTCTCCGTTTTTGTATTTTCAGTTTTAGGGAGCGGGCCAATGATCAAGCGATGGGGCGAGCGCATAGCCGGCATATTCTTCGTTACCCTGTTCGCCGCGGCGGGAGCCCTGGGCGTAGGCGCGGCTTTAGGCGCGGCGTCCCGCTTACAGGCTAGCGCGCTTTCCTTGGCGACGGGCGGCTCCCAGGCCGCGTTTCAGAAGCGCTTCGATACGGGGCTCGCGCTTAGGCCCTGGGCCGTGGCGGCGGTAGCCGAAGCGCGCTGGGCCTTATTCGGCCAGGGTTACCCGGGCGTTTTGGCGGGCCGCGACTCCTGGCTCTTTTCCACGGAAGAATTCGAAGGCGACCTTGGCTATCTTGACGGGGACATAGCGGCCTTCGCCACGGCCGCGCGCGACAGGCTCAGGGCTAAAGGCATACGGCTGCTCATACTGCCCGTGCCCGCCAAGGCGAGGATCTACTCTAGCTACCTGCCCGCGGGCTTGAAGCCCGCCCACGAAGGGCGTTATGCCAAGCTCTTAGCCGCCTTCTCGTCGCTGGGAATACCAGCGCCGGACTTGGCGGAGGCTTATCTGACCTACGAAGGCGGCCGCGATCTGTTCCTGCGCACTGACACGCATTGGAGCCCCGAGGGCGCCCGGGTGGCGGCGCGGCTTGCGGCCGCGGCCATAAAGGCCCTGCCCGAGGCGGAAGGCTTTCCCAAAAGCGAATACCGCCTGCGCGAGTCGGGCGATGCCGAGCATAGGGGCGATCTGCTGGCTTTCCTGCCGGCGCGCGGCGCCCCGTGGCGGCCGCTGCCGCCTCCCGATAGCCTTGTCGGCTATGAGCTGCTGACCGGCGAGGCGGCCGGGGGCTTGGACGCCATGGCCCTCTTCGGGGCGCAGAACATAGCGCTGGCCATCGTGGGCACGAGCTATAGCGCCTCCTCGAACTGGCATTTCGAGGACTTCCTCAAAGCGGAGCTCTCCTGCGATGTCCTGAATCTAGCCGCCGAGGGGGCGGGACCCTTCAAGCCCCTGCTCGACGCCCTCGATAGCGCTATACTCGAGGAAAATCAGGTGCGCGTGCTCCTGTGGGAACTGCCCGAGCGCTATGTGCCCGGCGACGGCGGCCAGGACTAGCCCGCGCTGGGCAGGGGCGGCGATAGGTCCGGGCCGCCCTTTTCCGGATCCCGTTCATTATCCAATCCCACGAGGAAAAGCACCTTGCCGAGCGCCTTGGCCAGCGCTTCGGGCAGGGCCTCCCGCTCGCCGGCCGCATGGGGATCTATGCTGGCAAGCTCGCCGCCGTAGTCCGCCATGAGGGGCGCGTCCATGGCTCGGGCGCGCCGCGCCTCGGGAGAGGAAGCTTCGTCGGCCGCGGGCGCGCCGGCCGGCATCCCGGCTAAGGCAAGGTCAGGCTCGGGCATGAGCCGGCAGAGCGCGAACGAAGGCTGGCCGCGCTTGTCCCGTCCCGCGGAAAAGGCGAAGAGACGGCATATGAGGGGGCGCGCTGCGTACACGGTGCAATGGTAGGGCGTGTCGTCGGCGTAGAGGGGGCAGCCCCTGCGGCCGTCCTCGCGCACGGATTCCTCAAGGGGCCGCGCCGCGAGAGCGTACGCTTTTTCGGCGTCCTTGGCCGCCAGGAAGGCGGCCAGGTATTCGGCTTCCAAGGGCAGGATGTCCGGCACGAAGCCTTCGCAGCAGCTTCCGCAGCCTACGGGGCAAGAAAGGCCGGATTTAGCCTGGAATTGGCTTACGGCCTCGTCCGCTCGGCTATACAGCAGTTCAAGCTCTTCAAGGCGGTCCCGCAGAACCGAGGGGTGGAGGCTTTGGGCTATGTTCATGGGAAAAACGCTCCGCGCCGGCCGGGCCGTTTCCAAGCCGGGCCGAGCGGGGCTCGGTATCGGGCTGGGGGGCACGCTAGGCGCGGGCACTCTACAGCTTCCCCGCGAGGCTTGTCAATATATCTTTACCCTCTTGAGGCTCCATAGCCGGGCGGCGGCCAAGCCAAGGGCGAAGCCCGCCAGGTCGGCCAGGGCGTCCGCCGCGTCCGCGCCGCGGCCGGGTATGCCGCCCTGGGCCAGCTCGGTGCCCAGGGCAAGCGCCAGGGCCGCCATGCAAGCGAAGAGCGCCTTGCCGCCCCTGAAGGGGCGCAGATCCTTGGCCAAGGCCAGCGCAAGCAGGCCGAACATGCCCGCGTGCGCGAGCTTATCCAAGCCCGGCAGCAAGGGCCGCCCTGCGCCTTCCGGCAGCGGCGCCAGGGTGAGCAGGAGTATCAATACGAGGGCCGCCGCGCTGGCCCAGGGCCTGGAAGGCCTGCTCACGGTTCAGCCCCGCGCCTAGGCTTATCCTCTCCCGGCGCGCCTTCTACGCC
>JBFZES010000005.1:0-6181 GCA_041306725.1 Spirochaetaceae bacterium
CTCGGCTATATCCACTTCGAAGGCGGTCAGGTAGGTCTTGAGCACTTCCTTGTACTCGGGATGGAGGGCCGCCGGAATGAGTATGCGCTTCCGCTCCGCCCCGTGATTGAAGGCCATGAGCACGGCCTCCGCCAGGGCGGTGGCGCCGTCATAGTGCGAAGCGTTCACCGTATCCACGCCGAAGAGCTTGGCGGCCATGGACTGGTACTCGAAGATAGCCTGGAGGGTGCCCTGGGACACCTCGGGCTGATAGGGGGTATAGGCGGACAGGAATTCGCCGCGCATGGCCAGCGCGGGCACCACCGACGGGATGAAGTGGTTGTAGGCCCCCGCGCCGAGGAACCAGGCGCAGGTATTGGCGGCCACGTTCCTGCCGGCGAGGCTTTCGATTTCCCGCAATACCTCAAGCTCGGATATGCCGTTGGGCAGGCCAAGATCGGGGTAGCGTTTGGAGGCGGGTATATCCAGGAAGAGCTCTTCCGAGGATTTCACGCCTATGGCGGCCAGCATGGCCGCGCGATCGGCGTCGCTATTGGCGATAAAGGGCACGGCTTACTCCTTGGCGGCTTCCGCCTCGTAGGCCTCGGGGCTTAAAAGGCTTTCCCATTCCGCGGCGTTGCTGGGGCTGTATTTAATGATCCAGCCGCCGCCGAAGGGCTCGCGGTTTACGACGGCGGGGTCGGCGCCCAGGGCCTCGTTTACCGCCAGGATAGTGCCGCCCATGGGCATGTACAGGTCGCTGGCCGCCTTCACGGACTCGATAACGCCGAAGGTGTCGCCCTTCTTGAAGCTCTTGCCCACGGAAGGAAGCTCCACGTACACGATATCGCCCAAGGCGTGCTGGGCGTGGTCGGATATGCCGGTAACGATGGCCGCGCCGTCTTTGCGGGCCCATTCATGGCTGATGTTGTAGCGGGCGCTCTTATCGATATTCATCTCTTCCTCCTGAGTTTGGTACGGGCTCTTAACGGCGGTATGCCGGTATATATAAGGGGCGCTTTACGGTCATGGCGTCCAGGCTCTTGCCCCGGACGACGATCTTGACGGCCAGGCCGCTCTTGCCGAAGGCGGGTTCCACGAGGGCGTTGGCGGCGAATTTCTTTACCGTGGGGCAGTACATGCCCGCCACGATCACGCCTATCTTCCTGCCGTCGGGCGCCTGCACCTCAAAGCCTTCGCGGGGCACGCCGCCAGAAGGCAGCTCTATGCCCACGAGCTTGCGCGCAAGGCCTTCGGCCTGCAGCTTCTCGAGCGCCGCCTTGCCTATGAAGTCCTTATCGAAGTCGCAGGCCCACTTAAAGCCCGATTCCAGGGGATAGATATCCTGGCTCAGCTCGTGGCCGTGGAGGGGCATGCCGGCCTCGAAGCGCAGGCTGTCGCGGGCCGCTAAGCCTATGGCCTGGGTCTCTATGCCGCGCTTGGCGCCCTCGGACAGGAGCCCGGCCCAGAGCCTCTCGGCCTCGGCGGCCGGGAAGAAAAGCTCCACGCCGTCCTCGCCGGTATAGCCGGTGCGGCCCACGAGACAGGGCACGCCCAGGATCTTGGCGCGGCCCGAACTGAAGCGGGGATAGGCGGCTATGGGGGAATCGGACAGCTGGTCCAAGAGCTCTATAGCCCGCGGGCCTTGCACGGCTATCATATAAGTCTCGTCGGAATGGTCTATGAGCTGCGCGTCGGCGGGCTTATGCGCGTTGAACCAGTCCAGATCCTCGAAGCGGTTGGACGCGTTCACGACTATCCACCAGGATCCGGGTATCTTATAGATGAAGAGGTCGTCGATAACGGTGCCGCGATCGTTGAGCAAGAGCGAATAGCGCGCGTCGCCATCCTTCATATCGTCGACCTTCGCGCTTGCCAGCCTCGAAACGAAGGCGTCCGCGCCGGAGCCCTTCACCTCGAATTGCCCCATGTGGTCGATGTCGAAAAGTCCCACCGAACGGCGGGTAACCAGATGCTCCTCGACGGCTCCAAGGGGATAGGTTATAGGCATATCGAAGCCGGCGAACGGCGCCATTTTAGCGCCCGCGGCCACGTGCCAGTCATATAAACGGGTACGATTCAAGGCGGAATCCTCCTTTTATCGGAATTGTAGCGTGTATTACTGCGCTGGGCAAGAGTTAACATTCAAAACGTCGTTTTATTATTCGAACCAAAAAGCACGTATTTCAGTATTCAATCGGCGGAAGGGCGGCCCCGATCCTGCTTGATGGAGGAGCGCTGCTTTTTGCCGCTAAGGCGGCGTTCCTTGGCCGCCCTGCTAGGCTTGGTGGCTATGCGCTTCTTGGGAAAGCGGGCGGCCTTGACGATGAGGTCAACCATGCGCGCCAAGGCTATGGCCTCGTTGGACGCCCGGCTGCGCTCGCCGTCCGCGGCGACATAGAGCCTGCCCTCGGCGTCTAAGCGCCCGGCCAGCAATTCCCCGGCGCGCGCTCGCTCGGCTTCGGACAGGCCTTCAAGCTGGCCTAGGTCCACCCGCACGCGTACCTTGGTCTCCACCTTATTGACGTTCTGGCCTCCGGGGCCGGAGGAACGGGCGTACTCGCGCTCAGCCTTGGCCCCAACGGAGGCGCGGAGGCTTTCTATGCGCATTAAAACGAAGCCCGCGACAGCGGCTTGCCTATGTATACGCCCTCGCCGCCCAGGTATTCGCGCTTCTCACCCTCTATGAGGAACTGCACGTCCTTGACCGTGGCGTAGCCCGTGGCGGTGTAGACGATCTGCTTAAGCTGGCCCGCGTAGCCCTCTATGCCGTAGCGGTTGATCATGAAGGCCTCGTTGAAGCTTAGGTAGGCGGTGGAGCCGCGCACCTGGGCAGAGAGCAGCTTGGTGCCCGCCGGTATGAGGCTAATCAGGTTTTGGCCAAGCTCGTCGGTGCTCGGCCCCTGCAGCAAGGCGTTCAGCGCGTCGGTCATAGGGCTGTCGCTGGCATCCACCGTGCGCTTGACCTCCTGCCGCGTTATGGCGCCGTCGCCGTCCACGCGCACGAAATAGAGCGTAGCCACGCGGGTCCTGCTCACGAGTTCCACCGGGGCGGCGGCCGGCGCGCCGGGACCTGGCTGCGTCGCCTGGGGCTGGGTAGCCTGCGGCTGCGTTGCCTGCGGCTGGCTCGGCTGGGCTTGCGGCTGATTAGGCGCGGATTGCGGAGAGCGTGAAGCGGGATTGGTCTGGGCCGCCGGCGCGGGCTCCGGGTCGACGGCCGCGGGCTCGTCTATGCTCCGGCTATCGACCGCTTCCACGAAGCGGGTAGCGGCCAGGGTCTGCTGAATGCGGTCCCAGTTTATTACGAAGAGGAGCAGGGTGATGAGCAGGAGCACGAGCCACAGCAGGCAGCCGGGGCCTGCCTTGGGACTCGATTTAGATGCGGCCGTGCGGGAGCCGGCTTTGCGTTGCGCCATAATGGTTTTATAGTAGCCGTAGACCCCGTCCCGGTCAATTACTCAAGCGCGCCTAACTCGTCAAGCTGGGCCTGGGCGAGGCTATCGCTGGGCTCCAGGTCCAATGCTGTGCGGAAGAAGCCGGCGGCGTCTTCCAGCCTGCCCTGCTTCTTGGCCACGACGCCAAGATTGGATATGATCTTGATGTTATCGGGCTCAAGGCGCAGGGCCTTTTCCAGATGGACGCGGCTTTCCTGCAAGAGCCCAAGCTCCATCTCGCATATGGAAAGCTCGTTCAAAAGATCCACTTCTTCCGCGCCTAGCTCTATGGCCTTCAAGAAGGCTTCGCGCCCCTCTTCCCAACGGGACAAACGCCTATAGCCCCAACCGGCAAGGAACCAGCCATTCCACACGGCGGGATTGCGCTCGGAGAAGGCCTTGGCCTTGGCTATGCCCTCCTCCTCATTGCCCATGCGTATGAAGTCATAGGCTTCTTTAAACAGCGCGTCGGCCTCGCTGCGGGTGCCCAGCTTCGAGGCTATCTCGACGGCTCTCTGGGTCTTTTGCTCGTCCTGGCCAAGGGTGGCGTAGAACTCGAACAGCTCGCGCGCGCGATCGAAGTTACGGGTCTTTAAGTAGAAGTAGCCCGCGTTGAAGTAGGCGTCGGGGAAGGGAGGATCCATGGCCAAGAGCCGTTTATAGGCTTGAAAGGCCTTTTCCCGCACGGCGTCGGCAAGCTCTTCCTTGCCCAGCTTATCCAGGATATCCGCGCGGTCCTCATGCACTATGGCAAGGTTCAATATGGGCTCGGGCGCCTCGGGCATGAGCCCCGCCAGGGCCAAAAAGATTTCCTCGGCCAGGTCCAGCTCGCCGTTTTTAGCCTTGATGATGCCGGTCTCGGACAGCTCGTTAAAGATGTCCTCTTTGACTGCCAGCACGAAGCGGCGGTAATAGCGGCTATGGCTGTTGTCGGGGTCATGGGCCAGCACCCGGAGCATGCCGGCCACTATCATCTCCCAGCTCAAGCCGGAAAGGTCCCCGGTGTCGTTGCCAAGCTCCACCGGAATGGGAATAGCCGGATCCACGGTAAAAGAGCCGAAGCTGCGGGCCATCGACGGGGGAATTTGTATAAAGGCTATGGAACCCGGCAAGCGGGCTTCGTTATCGTCGCGCATATCTTCTCCTAGGCTTTGGGAGCGGGTGGCGGGGATTTTTCGTCCTCAGGGCCTTTGCGGAGCACCTGGCTCAGGTAATCGTTGATGTGCATTTTGTATATCATGGGCACGGTGGCATCGGCGAAATGCACGGCGATGGCGGCAAGGTCTTTGCGGCCCTCTACATCCTCGAAACGCACGACCGTACCAGATATTTCTACCGTCTCGCGGGGTTCTTCCAGGTCTATGCGGAGCTTGCATTCCTTATTCATGAGGAACTTGGCCAGGCCGACGATAATGATCTTAGCGCCGGAGAAGGATAGATCGCGCAATATGCACTTGCGCGGTACCCCCTGGATAATTATCAAGGTTTCCTTGCGAGCCAGCCCTATGCGGCGCATCGCGTCCGGCGTGAGCGTTATGCGCTCCTCGCGCCGCCTTGAGGAGTTCACGTTCGCCTCAAGCAGGCGGCCCATGATTTCCACGAAATCATCGGGCGGCCGCTGGGTGTACTGGAGGTTCATGAACTGCAGAGCGCCGTTGGACTGCGCGTAGGGCGCGAAGCCGGCCGCCTTGCCCGATACGAAAAAGAGTATGGGGTCTTCCTTCTCTGACTGCTTAAAGGAAAGGCGCAGGCTTATAAGCCCGTTTGCCTTCTTTATGCGCTCTAGCAGAGCCTGTTTCGTGGTTACGAGCAGCTTGGCGCCGTCAAACGAACTGGAGTATACGACGCAGGGCCATTGCTCGCCTAAGCACTTTACGAACACGTTCTGAGGCTGGAGACCCGTGGCCTTAACGACTTCCTTGGTAAAGGTAACGTCGATAGCCCTGAAAGCCTCGTAGTATTTCGTTATTTGTTGGCTAGTTGCAATGGACATAAGGGTAACGAGATAATATGCTATTAGAGAAATTTGGTCAATGAAACAACGCCCTCGCGGGTAATATAGCCAACCGGAGCATCTATGCACTCTGCCTATCTTATGGAGAATCCCCTCATGGACTACATCATGCATGAGGATGAGCGCTTCCTTCACGCCTTCGGCGCTCGGCCCGGTACTATGCAGCTGGTGGAGCACAAAGTCTTTCAGGCTATCATACAGGCGGCGAAATCCTATACCGTATATCCGGGAGGCTCGGGCGCGAATACCGCCCGCGCCCTGGCCATGCTCTGCGCGCATGATAAGGAATTGGGCCGGCCCTGCTACTCCGGGGGCATAGGCGGCGATGACGCTGGCAGGCAATTCATGTGCATCATGAACGAGCTCGGCATCGATACGGCTATGGCGGTTAAAGAGGAGGCCACCGGCGTATCGGCCATAGTCGTCACCCCCGACCACGAGCGCACCATGTTCACGAGCCTCGGCGCCTGCAGGAATTTCAATGAAAACGACGTATCGGACATCTTCCTCGCCGACAGCAGGTACTTCTATTCCACCGGCTATCTTTGGGATACCGAACCGCAGAAAAAAGCCCTATTCCACGCCGTGGATAAGGCGAATGAGCTTGAAGTGCCGGTCCTTTTCGACCTTGCCGACCCCTTCGTCGTGGACCGCTACTATAAAGAGCTGCGTGAATGGGTCAAGGGCAGGATTCAGGTCCTCCTGGCCAATAGGCAGGAATTGTCGCGGATGACCGATTGCGACGGCACCGACA
>JBFZES010000006.1:0-7878 GCA_041306725.1 Spirochaetaceae bacterium
TGCCGCGAATGCGCCTCGTTCGTGGCCTGCCAGGCGGCCTGCCCGCTCTACTGGAAGGCGCGGGGCTATGGCGAGCTCTGCGCCGCATGGAAGGAGTCTTGCTGATGGATAATCAATTCCGCTACGCCAAGCTTGGCCTGCCTGCGCGGCTCGTTATCGCCGCCGCCCTCTATGCCCTGGCGGTAGCCCTGCAACTGAGCGTGCAAGGCTTCTTGGCTTTTTTGCCGGTGTTTATCGCCTGGTTCTTCCTCGCCCTTAAGCCGATAAGCAACAAGCCCAAAGATCAGGGCTTAGAGGAATGGCGGGCGGTATCGGCCGCGGAGATAGACCGCATAGCCGACTCCATTCAGGCGGCGAAGCGCTTGCGGGCGCGGCTCGCGGGCCCTGCCGTACTGGGCGCGCTGGCCCTGATAGCCTGCGTCATCGTCGCCTTCGTATCGTCCGCCCTATCGGACATACTCTTTTACGCGTTCATTGACCTGGCGCTCTTCAGCGTGCCAGGCCTGTTCTTCGGAAAGCTCAAGGTATTCACGCCAGCCGACATGGAGCTTAAGCTTCCGTGCTTCCTGGCCATCATGAGCGCGCCCCTGGCCAAGGACTATGCGCTGACGCCCTATCTGCGCTTCGACAAGGACGAGGGCGGCCTGGACGTCCCCGAGGACCTGCGCTTCATGCTCGAGCCCGTGCGCAAGCCGGCCGACCTCATAGGGGTGCAGCTGCAGGCCGCCATCAATAACGGGGCTAACGGCAGGGTGCCCTACATGTACGCCGTCGTGCTGACTAAGGGCAGGGCGGGGCTGTCCTACCGCGCGCTTAAGGGACTTTCCGTGGGCAAGTATACCGTGGAGGCGGGCGGAGACGAGCAGTACGGCACCATCGTGGTGCGGCAGAACACCGGCGGGACGGGCTACCATACCACGCCAAGGCAGTGCGAGCAGCTCCTCTCCCTTATGGTTAAGGCCCTCGAGGCGCTTCGCTGAAGACGAAGGCGGTAAAGCGCTGAAGGCGGGCGTTCGGGTCCCGCTGGGATCCGGCGGGCAGGCCGGCCTTGTAGCAGAGTTGGGTAAGGAATTCCTCCCGGTCCCAACCCTGTTCGCTGGCTACCTGAGGCAGGAACACCCCGCTTTTCCAGCCCACGCTGAGCAGGGCTCCGTGGGTGCCTGGCGCTATATCCTCGGGCTTGCAATCCTCAAGGGGAGAAAGCGCTGAAATCTCGATGTGTACGCCGCTTAATTCGCCTAGGCCGAGCGGACTGAAGCGCGGGTCCTCAAAGGCAGCGGCAAGTGCCATGGCGCGCACGAGGTCGCGCAGGCTCTCGTTGGAGCTCATCCTGCCTATGCAGCCGCGCAGGCGCGAGCCCCTATGCAGGGTGACAAAGGCGCCGCAAGGGGCGTCGCAGGCGCTTCCGCAACGCGGCCAGCGCGGATTTCGCCCCTCCAAACGCGCCGTTATCGCTTCGCGCGCGCTGGCGAGCAGGGCTTCCTTATCGTCGCTTCCAAGCGAAAAGCTCACGGCATTGCCTCTTCGGCGCCCTGGCATGGCGCGCGGCGTTACGCCTTGGCCTTGGGGAACCAGGCCCCCGCGGCATAGTGCACGATGCGCTCGACGATGTCGCCGCGCGCCTTTATAGAATCCTTGCGCCCGAGCAGCTTGAAGGCGCAGAGGCCAAGCGTCTGCATGGCGAGCAGGGCGGCTAGGGTACCCGCGCCCGCGCTCAGTTCCATGCCCGCGGCGGAAGAGAGGCGCTTGGCCTCCCCGGCCGCGAGCGCGGCCAGGAGCTCGTCGGAACGCCGCGCCGCCAAGGCCGCGTCGAAGGATGAGGAGAGGTTGCTGGACACGACGATGAGGGTATGCGCAAGCAGGGGCGCGAGCACTAGGTCAAGCGCGCGCGCCAAGCCCGTAACGAGGCCGGGTTCGTTGCTGCCGACGAGTATGGGCACGAGGCGGGCCTCGGGAAAGAGCTGCTTCATGAAGGGCAGCTGCAGCTCTATCGAGTGTTCCGCCAAATGGGGTATGTCATTGCTCTGGAACATGGTCGAGCAGGACTCCAGTTCCTGGCAGAGCGCCTGGTCGACGGCGATAGGGCCCAGCGGCGTCTTGAAGCTGGCCGACTCGGGAAGGTACACCGAGCTTTCATGCGATCCGTGCCACGGCCCTAGTATCACCACGGAGCGGATGTCTCGGCCCCTGCACGCGTTCCAGGCGCGGCCCTGTACCTCGGAAGAATAGCCGAAGCCCCCGTGGGGCGACAGTATGGCCAGCGCGTCGCTTCGATCGGGGAAATCGCCCGCGGGCGACTGCATGGAGCCCGGCTGCGTTCCCGCGCCCAGCGCCGTTTCGACCGCTTTGGCAAGCGCCGTCCTGGAGTCCGGATAAAAAAGCCCGGATACCACGGCTTCTCTGATTTTGGCGTTTACGCGGTCTATACCCATAAGGTACAATTATATGCAGTCGCGTCCATATCGCAACAGCTTTTTGCCTTTAGCCCGCCGAGGAGCCCAACGTGAAGATACTTGTAGCGGACGATGAGCCCAATATCCTTAAATCCATCGATATGTTCCTCTCGGCCGAGTCGGTGGCCTCGGTATTGGCTTCGGACGGGCTCAAGGCCCAGGAATTCATCGCCGCCGACAGCTACGACGCGGCCGTGCTGGACATACGAATGCCCGGCCTCGACGGCATAGCCCTCCTGCGCTGGATAAAGGAACAAGGCTTTACCCTCCCGGTCATTATGATGAGCGCCCATGGCGACGTGCGCGACGCGGTGGAGGCGATGCGCCTTGGCGCGTATGACTACCTGGTAAAGCCCTTCGATCCCGACGAGCTCCTCATACGGCTGCGCAAGGCCGTGCGCGAGCGGCGCCTGGAGACCGGCAGGGAATTGGAAGCCCGGCCGGGCGGCGAGCGCCCGCAGCTCATCGGCACGAGCCTGGCGGTGCAGGAGGCCCTGCGCCTCATCGATAAGGCGGCCCCCACGCCCGCCACCGTGCTCATAAGCGGCGAGAGCGGCACCGGCAAGGAAGTGGCCGCCAGGCTCCTGCATACCAAATCGGGCCGCCAGGGGGCCTTCGTGGCCGTGAACTTAGGGGCGGTGCCCGAGAACCTGCTGGAAAGCGAGCTCTTCGGCTACGAGAAAGGGGCCTTTACCGGCGCATCCGAGCGCAAGCTGGGGCTTTTCGAGCTGGCCGACGGCGGTACGCTCTTCCTGGACGAAATAGGGGAAATGCCCCTGCATATGCAGGTAAAGATACTCAGGGCCATACAGGAGCGCAAGGTAACCAGGCTCGGCGGGCTCAAGGGCATACCGGTCGACGCCCGCATCGTGGCGGCCACCAACCGCGACCTAGAAGCCATGGTCAAGGAAGGCGGCTTCAGGGAAGACCTTTACTACCGGGTAAACGTCGTGCGCGTGCGCCTGCCGCCCCTGCGGGAGCGCGCGGGAGACCCCGTGCTGCTGGCTCGCTATTTCTGCGAGGCCCTCTCGCCTCGTATGGGCAGGAAGGGCATGCGCATTGGGGAGGACGCTCTAGCCCTCATAGCCTCCTATCCCTTCCCCGGCAATGTGCGCGAGCTTATGAACGCGGTGGAGCGCGCCTTGATACTGGCGGACGGCGACTTCCTGTCGGCCGCCGATTTTCAGCTCGGCAATGGCCTTGGCAAGGCGCTAGGCATGGCGGGCGGCGCGGCAGGAAGCGGCGGAGCATCCTACGGGGATGACGAAATACTAAGCCTCGCGGATATAGAGAAGCGCGCCATACTGGCGGCCCTCAAGCGCAACGGCGGCAAGAGGGAGAGTACGGCGGCCGAGCTGGGCATTACCCGCAGGACCCTGTTCAATAAGCTCTCTGAGTACGGATATCAGGATTAGGCGCGCCGCCCGCTACTCTTCGAGCAGGCTCGCGGCGCCGCGCTCCAGCCTGAACGAGCAACGCTCGCCGGCCGCGGGCGCTTCGTCGCGCGGGAAGCGCAGGCTTATGCGCTCGCCCCCCGCGTCCAAAAGGCAATCCACCGCGTCTCCCGCGTAATCGGCGCGCAGGCAGTTGGCCTCGAAGCCGCCGCCGAGGCCTCTGAGGCCGGCGGGCGCTGGCATAGGCGCGGCAGCTGGCGCGGCGCGTCGCGCTGCGTTGCGCTCGAAATGGAGCAGCAGGCCCGCAGGCGGCGCGCGCCCGTCGAGCCATCCCCCGGCCAGGAGGGCTTCAAGGCCCTCATTGGTCGCGCCTAAGCCGGGCGAGCCGACTATTTGATGCCGGTAGGGCAACTCGAAGCGCCCGCTCGCGGTAGAGGCCGCCAGGCAGCCCTCGGCGCGCTCAAGGCGCAGCACGGGCAGGCAGGGGCCGCAGCCCATGAAGCGGGCGACGCGGGCGTTCGCGGGAGCCTCCCACAGCCGCCTTGGCGCGTCGCACTGCAGAACCTGTCCCCCCTCCATGATGGCCAGCTTGTCGGCCATGGCCATGGCTTCCTCAAGGTCGTGGGTAACGTACACGGCGGTGAGGCCAAAGCGCAGCTGCTCGTCCCGTATGTCGGCGCGCAGGCGCTTGCGCAGGGCGGCGTCAAGGGACGATAAGGGTTCGTCGAAGAGCACTATGCCCGGGCGAAGCGCCAGCGTGCGCGCTAGGGCTACCCGCTGCCTTTCCCCTCCGGACAAGTCCTGCACGCCGCGCTTGCCGTAGCCTTTAAGCCCCACCGATTCGAGGAGCCTGTCGGCCTCCAAGAGCCGCTCGCGCCTGCTCATGCCTTTTGCCGCGAGGCCGTAGGCCACGTTCCGCCCCGCGTTCATATGGGGAAAGAGCGCGTAGTCTTGGAACACCATGCCTATGCCGCGCTCGCGGGGAGGCAGGGAAGCCAAGTCCCTGCCGTCCACGAGCACCCGCCCCGCGTCCGCCTTAAGGAGGCCCGCTATCATACGCAGCACGGTGCTTTTGCCGCAGCCCGACGGGCCCACTATGGCCAGGAGCTCGCCGTCGGGCACGGCGAAATCCGCAGCTACCCGTAGGCCGGGCCAGCGTTTTTCCAATCCTACGACTTCAAGCGACGGCATCGCGGGCATCCTTTAGGAAAAAGACCAGGGCCGTGGCCAGGCCCAGGAGTACGGCGGCGGCGCAGGCCTCGTTGAAACGGTACGAGCCGGCCAAGCGGTAGAGCGTAAGGGCCAAGGTTTCGAAGCCGCGTACCGGGGCGACGATGAGGGCGTTCGCGTCGCCGGCGCTTATGGCGAAGGCGAAGGCGAAGCCGGACAGGAGGGCGGGCAGGGCTAGGGGCAGGCGTATCTTCAAGGCGGCGCCCAAGCGGCCCGAGCCTAAGGTTAGGGCCGCCTCCACGTAGCGCTCGTCGGATAGCCCTATGGAGCCCTGAATGGAGCGCAGTATAAAGGGGTAGGCCGCTACCGCCTGTACGGCCGCTATGGCGAAGACTGAGGATCCTCCCAAGAGTTCGCTCCAGCCATAGGCGAGCACCACGCTGGACACGGCCAGGGGGGCCATGGGCAAGACCGAGCCTAGGAAGGCCGAGCGGCTTTTTTTAAGCGCTATGGAGAAAACGAAGCCCAGGGCGGCCGCCATGGCGGCGCTGGCAAGGCCTAGGGCCAGGGTATTGAGGGCGGCCCGTCCGAAGCTCGCGCTTGAAAAGAGGGCCGCGTAGTTTGCAAGGCCAAAGAGCCCCGCGCCGAATTTCCCCGCCTTTACGACGAGGCTTTCCAGCGCCACGCAGAACAGCGGCCCCAGGAAGAATACGGCTATGAAGAGGCCGTAGGCGATAGCGGCTGCCTTCTCTCCCGCGCCCGCAATGGCCGTGGGCTTTGAGCGCAGGGCTGGCTCGGCGCGCTGGCCGGCCACGCGCCGCTCCAGATGGGCGTATATGGCCAGCACGAGAAAGGCTACGGCGCTTTCAACCAGGGCAAAGGCGGCTGCCAAGCCCTTGTTGAAGTCGAAGCGCGCCGCCCGGTAGAGCTCCACCTCCGGCGTGCCCACGCCGGGGCCGCCGAAGAGCAGGACCAGCACGAAGCTGTAGAAGCAGAGGAGGAACACCAGGGACAGCGAAGAGCCTATGGCCGGCAGGATACTTGGCAGGCTTATCGTGAAAAAGACGCGCGGCTTGGAAGCGCCTAAGAGCGCCGCCGCTTCCTCCTGGGCTTTATTCGCGCCGGCCCAGGCGTCGCCCACGAGGCGCATGACCAGGGGGAAATTATAAAAGGCATGGGCCAGCACCACGCCCTTGAAGGAATAGAGGAAGTCCAGGGGCGGCGCGTCCAGCCCGAAGATAGCCATGAGCGCCCGGTTCAGATAGCCCTGCCTGCCGTAGTAAAGCACGAAGCCTATGGCCACGATCAAGGGCGGCACGCAGAAGGGCACGGCCGAGAGCGCGCTTAAAAAGCGCTTGCCGGGAAAAACGCGCTTGGCCAGGAAAAAGGCCCCCGGCAGGCCTATGGCCAGCGCCAGGAGGGAGCTTGCCACGGCTTGGCCCAGCCCGAAGCCGAAGGAGGAAAGAAAGCGCTGATCGCCCAGCGCGGCCACCAGGTTGCTAAGGGCGCCGGGGCTCCTAAAGAGCGGCAGGAAGGCAGCGCCTAAGGGCGCGGCTACGAGCAGGGCCAGGCTCGGGAACAGCGCGAAGCCAAGGCCCCTCTTAAGCATCGACGCCCACTTTAGGCGCTCTTCCCGCCTTTTCATCTTATTTAAGCGCGTCCAGGGCGCTACGCTCCGCCCCTTCCAGGCTCGAGGCCTCCACGCGCAGGTCCTTGCCTGGCTTGGGGGCGTAGTCGAAGGATGCCGGCAGCGGGGTATCCTCGATGACGGGATACATCCAATTGCCCAGGGGCACGGCCTTCTGGAACGCGTCGCTTAAGACGAAGTCTATGAAGGCCCGCGCCGCCTCGCGGCGCTTGCTTCCCTTGACTATGCCCACGCCTTCTATCTGTATGGGGTGCCCCTCGGGGAAGATGAGCGCGCGGTAGCGCCCCGCCGTCTCGTACTCGGCATGGTAGGCGGGGCTGGTCGTGTAGGAGAGGACGAGGGGAGCCTCGCCGGCGGTAAAGAGCCCGTAGCCGGTATCCCAGCCGGGGCTCATAGTCAGTATGGAGGGCTTGAGCCGCTTCCAATAGTCGGCAAGGCCGTCCCCGTACACCGCCTTGGTCCAGGCTAAGAAGCCATAGCCGGGCGAGCTCGTGCGCGGATCCATCAGTATAAGCGAACGCGCGTACTCGCCCTTGGCCAAATCTTCAAGGGAGGCCGGCGGCGTAGCGAGCTTTTCCGAGTCCCATATGATGGCGAAGCTGCCCCAGTCGAAGGGCGTAAGGCGCCACTGGCCGTCGAGCACGAGGCCCGCGGGTATGGACGCGGCGGCTTTGGGCTTATAGGGTTCCAGTATGCCCGCGGCCAGGGCCTTGGCGAGCAGGTGATTGTCGATGCCCAGTATGATGTCGGCCTTAGGTTTAGGCCCTTCGTCGATAGCCTTGGCCAGCACCTGCCCCGCGTCTCCCGCGGCCACCAGCTCGACCTTTATGCCCGTGGCTTCCTCAAACGCGGGCAACACCAGGGGGCCAAGGCCCCATTCGGAAGCGAACGAGTCGTAGGCGTAGATGACGAGGGCGTCGTCCGCGCTCTTGGCGCAGCCCGAGCCTAGTATGGCCATAATGAGGCCAAGCATGAGAGCTAATCGTGTCGATGAAGTGTTGCGAATACGCATACGCTCCCTCCGCCGGCATTATCCGGATCAGGTTCTTCGGGTCTGTTCTCAGACGGGCTCTTCCAACGGAAGGCCCGCCACCCCGGCCAGCCCATACTAGGGCTTTGCGCGCATAAGGTCAATTAGTTCCCCGAACCTTGTTGCTCCCGCAAGCAAGGAACGGCACTAGCGCGTACTGGCTCCATGGAGGTACCTGCCATG
>JBFZES010000007.1:0-8111 GCA_041306725.1 Spirochaetaceae bacterium
TGGCGCGGCCTACGGCCACGCGCTGGCGCTGCCCGCCGGACAGCTGCTTGGGCTTGCGGTCGAGGTACTTCTCTATGTCCAGTATCCTGGCCGCCTCGCGCACGCGCTTGTCGATCTCGCCTTTGTCGATCTTGCGGATCTTAAGGCCGAAGGCCATGTTGTCGTACACGCTCATGTGGGGATAGAGCGCGTAGTTCTGGAACACCATGGCGATGTTCCTGTCCTTTGGGGGCACGTCGTTGACGAGCTCGTCGTCGATGCGTATGTCGCCGCCGCTTATGTCTTCCAGGCCGGCTATCATGCGCAGCGTGGTGGACTTTCCGCAGCCCGAGGGGCCTACGAACACGACGAACTCTTTGTCATCGATGACAATGTTCACCTTATCAACCGCTTTTACGTCACCGTCGTAAATTTTAGTGACGTCTTTGAGTACTACCTTGGCCATCTGGCCCTCCTCTGTAGAGGCTATATTATGGGCCCATTGTACGGCCGTTTAGGCGGCCTGTCAAATCGAATCGGGCCGCGGAGGCGGCGAGGCGGCGCGCTGCCTAGGTAAGGCTTTGCGGCTCTATGCCCCGCGCCATGAGCGAGCGCCGCCAGGCGTCCATGAGCACCCCGAAGGCCACGCCCACGTTAAGGCTGCCCTTGGCGCCCAGCATGGGTATGCTTACCCGCCTGGAGCAGAGTGCCAGGGCCTCGGGCGACACGCCCAGCTCTTCTGAGCCTAAGACGGCTATGCCGCGCTGGGGAAAGTCAAAGCCGTCTATGCTCTCGCCGCGCAGTTCCAAGGCGAATACGGCATCCGGCCCATCCTCCGCCCTGCAGGCCTCGAGCGCTTCAAGGCCGGCCCTGCGCCAGCTTACCATGGCAATGGCCCCAAGCGCGCTGCGCTGCGCGCGGGGGTGGCTGGGCTCGGGCACGAAGCCGGAAAGGAACAGCTCCCACGCGCCGAAGGCGTCGGCCGTCCTGAATATGGAGCCGACGTTGAAGGGCGAGCGCAAATCTTCCAGGTAGGCGCGCACGCCGGGAAAGGCCCTGCGCGTACGCTCGCCTTGGGCCATGCCCAGCGGTTCCATGAAGTCCCAGTCGGCGGGCGACACGCCGCCGTAGGCTTCGAGCCCGCGGCGCAGGCGGTTGGCAAGCCGGGCGCCTGGCTCGGGCTCCTCCAGGCTCGCGTACCCCGCGGGGGCGGCGCACAGGGCCATGAGCCCGCGCAATTCGGGGCCAAGGTATTCAGCCTGCGCGTAGGCGGCGCAGAACTCGCGTATCCAGGGGGCATAGGAGCAGTCGCCAGCGCGGTAGGCGCGCTCGGCTAAGTCAAGGGTATTGGCGGCCTTGCGCGCGCCGTGCTTGGGGCTAAGGCTTAGGAGTTTCCTGACGGCTATCATGGCGGGGCGCCCCGGGTCAGTATACGGTCTTGATGAAATCGAACACGTCGTCCACCGTCATGGCGCGCGGCAGGAAGTTCATGAAGTCGAAGCGGCGCGCCGTCTCGGCGCTTTCGACGAGGCGCTCGAGCTCAAGGTCGAAATCCTTTAAGCGCGAAGGTATCTTGAGCACGCCAAGGCGGGTGCGCAGCGCCTCGACCGCCCGGGCGGCCTTGGTGGCGGCGGCCTCGTTCGGGTCCATGTCGCAGAACAAAGGCGCGAGGATAGCGGCCTTCTCCAGCTTGGAGCGCGTAAGGAACTCGAAAAGATAGGGAAGGAGCACCGCGGCCATATTGGCCTTAGGCACGTTCCAGCGCGCGTTTATGGCGTAGGATACGGCGCTGCCGAGGCCCGGCGAGCTTGAGGCGAGCCCGAGGCCCGAAAGGAAGAAGGCGCGCGCCGCGTCGGCCTTGGCCTGCGGATCGTCGGGCCTTGCCATAAGCACGTCCAGGGCGCGGATGTAGAGCGCTATGGCTTCCTGCAGGGCCATATCGGACAGGAAATTATCCCTAGAGGACATAAAGCCCTCGAGCGAGCACATGACGCCGTCCAGGAGCGCCGCCGCGGCCGCCTTGGAAGACGGCGCGCCGAGCAGGTTCACGTCCAGCACTATGGCCGATTCTATGCCCTTCTGCGCCTGCAAAAACACGGCCTGGCCGCTGCGCGCGTCACCGAGCACGAGGCCGCCGGACATGATGAAGGGGTCGCGGTAGCTCGTGGGTATGAGCACGAGGGGCAAGGGCTGGCGCGTGGGCGCCTCTCCGTCCATCCAGTGCTCTATGGCGCGGTCGCCGGGAGCCAGGGCCGCTATGGCCTTGGCCGCGTGTATGGCGCGTATGCCGCCCAAGCCTATGATAAGCGGCGCCCGCGACCCCCGCGCCAGGGCGGTGGCGGACTCGACCGCGGCGCTCGTGGGGGCTTCGTCCAAGTCGTCGAAAAGTATGATCTTTACGCCCCTGGCCTCGAGCACGGTTATCAGGCGCTCGGCGCTCTTCGCGTCCTTGAGGTCAGGATCGGCTACCAGCAGGGCCCGGTCTATGCCTTCGCCGAGTATGAGCGGTATCTTGAAAATAGCGTCGTTGCCCACGAAACATTCAGAGGGAACGTGATAACGGAAGTCTGCCATGTACCTGTCCTCCAGCGCCTGCCGGGGTTAAAAAAAAGGCGGAAGTATACTTCCGCCCGTCACGCGCAGCCGTAGTGTGTGCTTACAGGAGCTGATCGAGTATGCGATCGGCGGTTGCGGAGAGTATAGTGTCGTTAATATAGTTGGGGTCGTCTATGCGCGCCTTAAGCTCCGCTATGCGGTCGGCCCGCTCGTCGGGGGCGGCCTTAGCAAGCTCGATAGCAGAAAAGAGCTCCGCCTTCTCGATCGCTTCCGATGAGAGATTGACGGAATCGCTCCTTGAACTCCTATCTATGTGGGACGCTGAGGCGGGTTTCTTAGTCTGGATAGGATCCAGGGGGTTCAGTCTGTCTATAGTCATCGGACAACTCCTGCCTTTCTCTCATGCAGAATATCGGCATTACCCAGCGATAAGTTTACGACTTTTTCCCGATTACTACAAGGGCTCATCGGATTCTTCCTCGTCTCGGCAGCCGGGGCGGTTTTTATCCCTGGCCGCGCGCGCCTTTTTAGGCCCCCCCGCCACCAGTACGGCCAGCTCGCCCTTTATGTCCTTGCGGGCCTCGTAATCGGCTAAAACGGCCGCGGCCGCGCCCACGCTGAACTCCTCGTGCAGCTTGGTAAGCTCCCTGCCCACGCAGAGCTGGCGCTCGGCGTCCACCGAGGCTATGTCGGCCAGGAGCTTCACGATGCGGTGGGGGCTCTCATACATGATAAAGGCCTCCTCGCGCTCCATGAGCTCGCGTACCCGGCCGCGCCGACGCCCGGGCTTGGGCGAGGGAAAGCCGTCGAAGGTCACCGCCTTGAAAAACACGCCCGCCGCGGAAGCCAGGGCGACAAGCGCGCTGGGGCCTGGTATGGGCACGACCTCATGCCCCTGCTCGCGGGCCATGCGCGCGGCGAGCACGCCCGGGTCGCTTATGCCAGGGGTGCCCGCGTCCGAACAGTAGGCCACGTTCCTGCCCTGGTTCAAAATGCCCAGTATACGAGCCGAGCCCTTCTCCTCTTCGTACGCGTAGCAGGCGATAAGCGGCTTCTTTATGCCTATATGATTGAGTAGCTTGAGCGTATGGCGGGTATCCTCGCAGGCTACCGTATCCACCTCGCCGAGTATGCGCAGCGCGCGGAGGGTGATGTCTTCAAGGTTTCCTATGGGCGTAGCAACCATGTAAAGCGTAGCCATGGGGCCATTATCGGCGCGGCCTGTCCCCTGGTCAATACGCTTTCCATGCCGGCGGCCCCCGTGCTACCCTAGGCGGATGATAGACTTAGCGTTCGCCGCCGCCCTGGCCGGAATAGGGGCCTTCCTGCTCTGGCTTTTTTGGGTACTCATATTCAGGCCCGCGGCGGCGCGCAAGGAACGGGAGTCGCCCCGCTATAGAAAAGACGGCGAGAGCACGGTACGGGAAAAGGGCATGGGCGCGCGCAGCTGCCCCGTGTGCGGCGAAAAGCTGGCTCCCGGCATGCTGGTCAAATCGAAGCTCTACTCCCAGAAGGGCGCGGACCGCATCATGCACGTCTTTGGCTGCCCGTACTGCTGGCCGTACAATACCGAATACCGCCGCGTTTGCCCGGTGTGCGAAAAGGTACTGCCTAAAGAGGGCTACCTTATCGCCCGCTATTTTGAAAACCCGCAGCGCAGGCATGTGCACGTTTTAGGCTGCTCCGGCTGCCGCATGGGCTGAAAGCCGCCCCCCCACAGGGGTCGCTCCGGCCGCCGCAGCGGCTTTCCAGGCGCCGCTAACGTTCCAGCGCTGCCAGGTAGCGGTCGTCGATCGGGCGGGCTCCCGCCGTGCGGCCTAAGCGCCTATCAGGCCTGCTCGGGCCGTGATAGTCGCTGCCCGCGCTTATCCTAAAGCCGAACTCGCGCCCCATGGCCTCGAGCCGCTCGCAGTCCACGACGCGGGCGGTGGGATGCCAGGCTTCTATGCCGTCGATGCCCAGCTCCTTCCACTCCCCCATGAGGGCGCGCATGCGCGTCCAGCTAACGAAGAGCGACAGGGGATGCGCCACGAGGGCAAGGCCGCTTGATTCCTTGATGAGGGCGACGGCGCGCTCGAGCTGCAGGCAGGCCTTCTGCACGAAGTAAGGCCGCCCCTTGGCTAGGTAGCGGTCGAAGGCGTCCTGCTTGGTCTTAACTATGCCCTTGCGCACCATGAAATCGGCTATATGCGGCCGGCCTATCATGCCCGTGCCCTGCTCCCGCTTGAAGGCATCGTAGTCAAGATCCAGGCCTAGCTCGCCGAGCTTATCGAAAACGGAGCGGTTGCGCTCGTCCCGTGATAGGGCCAGTTCCGCGGCGGCGTCGACGAGAGGCTGCCGTATAGCGATAAAATCTAGGCCAAGGAGATGGAATTCCCCGGGGGCGAAGGCTATCTCAATCTCTATGCCGGGCACGAAGCGGATGCCGAGCCTTTTAGCCGCGGCCGCCGCCTCGCCCAGGCCGTCGAGGCTATCGTGGTCGGTAAGCGCTAAGGCGCTCAAGCCTTCGGCCGCGGCTTTTTCCACCAGCTCGCCGGGGCCGTATACCCCATCGCTGGCGGTAGAATGCGTATGCAAATCTATCATGAGGCCTTAAGTGTGCCGCATAGGGCCGCGCGTGGATAGCCCCCTAGGGCAGGAGGCTCCGCACCTTCTCGAGGTTGGCCCGCGTCGAGCCGTTCGTGGGGTCCAAGGTAGCCGCGCGTTCCAGGCAGGCTAAGGCCTTAGCCAGGCTGCCCATGCGCTTGTAGGCTATGCCGAGGTTATTGAAGGCCTGGGCATCCTTGGGGCGCTGCACGATGAGGGCCTCCAGTATGCGCGCGGCCAGTTCAGGCTTTCCTGCGCCGAGGGCCGCCGCGGCCTTCACGTGCGCGTCGCGTACGCTTACGCTCAGCTTCCTTCTCGCGCTTGCGGCCGCCGGCTTGGCGGCTCTTTCGCGCGGCGGGGGAGGCGCGCCTTCGCCTATACCGCCCCAGGCCTCTCCCGCTCCTCCTTCGCCTAAGCCTTCGGCGCTATCGCCCTCGGCGGCATCGCCGTCACGCTCCGCGGCGTCCCCGTCCGCCTTGGCCTCCGCCTCAAGCCTGGCGCGCAAAGCCGCGCGCTTTTCTTTGGAACGCTGGCCTGCCTTTATGAAAAGCCAGGGGCACAGAAGCAGCAGCGCCAGTGGCGGCAGAGCCAGGGCAAGGCGCGTCAGGCTGAACGAGGGCCGCAGGTACCAGAGCCGCGGCGTGGGAGCCAGGGAGAATTCGAGCAGGGCCGATACGGAACCGTTTTGGGTAATGGAAGCCGCGGCGGCGAGCCAGCGTCCCTGCGGGTCTTCGACTATGCCGTACCGGCTGGCGCCGCCCTCGAACAAGGCCGCGTACGCGGGCAGGGCATAGCGCTGCGGCAAACCCACTCCAGGCCGCCCGGATTCGTCGGCGATAAAGCGCAGAGTCCCGGAACCATGTCCGTACAGCGCAGCGAACGAGCCTTCGGGCACGCCGGGAGACCGAGCCAGGCCGGACAGGTAAGCGGCAAGGCGCTTACGGGCCTCGTCGCTCACGCTGCCTGGCTGCGGGGCGGCGGGAATCATGGCGCTATCGAAACTGGCCGCGGCGAGTTCGGCGGCGTTGCGCAATCGCTCCAGCAGGGCGGCATCGCGGGAGGCGGCCTCAGACTGAGCGTCGATGTAGCCGAAATAGCCGAGCAAGGCCGCGAGGGCGAGCGCGCCGGGCAGGGCGCCTAAGAGCCCTGCTATGAAGGCCGGAGCCAGCCGCACGAGCATCGAAACGAGGAGGGCGAGGGCGGCCAAGGCGAACACGATAGCGGCCAGGGCGCCGTACCACGCGGCCAGGGCAAGCCGCATGCTAGCGGGGTCTACGCGGGCCGCGGACAGCGTCCTAAAAGCGCCGCCGGACGGATCATACCTGATCACCGTGGACGAAGCCTGTTCCACGAAGACTATGCTTTCTCCCCGCAGCGAAAAGCCGTCGATTATGGGGCTGGCGGCGCCATTGCCCAAGGCCGAGAGCGCGGCGGGCTCCAGGGTCTTTATTATGGCGCCGTCGGGCGTTATCGTGTAAACGCCGTTCAAATACGCGTCGGCTACCATGAGGCTGCCGCCCTCGAGGTAACGCAGTTCGCTAGGATAGGGAAAATCGTCGAGGAACTCGCTTAAGAGCTCAAAGCGCCCCTGCGTAAAGCGCACGATGCCGCCGCCGGTGGCTATGGCGACGGATCCATCGGGGCCGCCAGGCGCTATGGATGCCGAGCCGAGCGACCAATCGGTCTTGATAAGTATACGTTCCCTGCTCTCCCCCAGGCTTACGCGGGCAAGGGAAACGAAATTGTCGTCGCTCGCGAAGAGATACCAGAGAGAGTCGCCATAGGCGCGCAGCGCTCCCTTGGTGAAGCCTCCCCTGCCCGAGAAGCGTTTCTGCACGAGCACGCCGGCGGGCTTGCCGTCCGGGCTCAGGCGAACGACGCGCTCGAAGCGCGAAGCCTGCTCGCCGGAAGCGGCGGCCGTCGGCCGTTCGAGCCTATCGATCACGTAGATCGAGCCGTCCTCTCCCACGTCCACGGCGAGTATGGCGCCTATAAGCCCATCCTGGCCCGCCGCCCAGCGCACTATGCCGTCCGGGCTTAGCCGAACGAGCCTTCCGCCGTCTTCGGCCACGATATAATCGCCGTCGGGCAGCTGGAAAGCGGCGCGGGGGAAACGCAGGGCAAAGGAGTCGGAGGGATAGCCCAGCGCGGCATGATCCTTCAGTAGGTATACTCCCCCCCCGCACAGCGCGGCGAGCAGGACAAAGATGGAGAACCATGCCGTCGATCGTTTCATAATCACCGCCGTAGCTTCGAAATAAGGCGCATACGAGCGCTTGGGGAACCGTTTAGAGTATCGGACGTTTTTTGCGCTAAAGCCAGTGCCGCCCGCGCTCGTTCCGATTTTCCTTTGTGCCCCGCGCATCGGGGGTTTATACTCAAGGCAAAGAGGAGGAAGCATGACGGTCAGTTTCGCTATCGTCGCAGCCATCGCCGCGGGGCTCCTGGCGCTTGCATACGCCATCGCCAAAAGCCGGTGGATATTCGCCATACCCGTCGAGCTGGAACCCCTGAGGCGCATATCGGGCTATATAGCGGAGGGAGCGCGCGCCTTTTTAAGCCGGGAGTATACCGTGCTCGTGCCCTTCGTGCTCATTACCGCGGCCTTCTTGGCGCTCGCTAACGGCGGCGCTCTGCGCTTGCAGGCGCTGTCCTTCGTGCTCGGCGCGCTCTGCTCCGCGGCAGCCGGCTTCTTCGGCATGCGGGTAGCCACGGCCGCCAACTCGCGCACGGCCATGAGAGCCACTCTCGGCATAGACGCCGCGCTCAAGGTGGCCTTCGCCGGCGGCTCGGTCATGGGCATGACCGTCGTAGGTCTCGCCTTGCTCGGCATAGCGCTCGTGCTCGGCGTTGCCATACTCCTCGTCGGGGAGAGCGTCGGCGCCTTATCGGGCATCGTTTTTCCCATACTATCGGTCTTCAGCCTCGGCGCGTCCACCATAGCCCTGTTCGCCCGCGTAGGCGGCGGCATATTTACCAAGGCGGCCGAC
>JBFZES010000008.1:0-3456 GCA_041306725.1 Spirochaetaceae bacterium
GCCTACCCCCTGGCTGGGGTACACAATACGTTGACCGACATCGAAATCGGTGGCTTGGGTCTTGCTCATACCTAGGGGTATTGTAGTCGCTAACGGGGCTTTAGTCAAACCGGCTAGCCTAGGCCATCCGGGGGAACAATTCCCACATGAGTATGGCCCCCGCGGCGCCTACATTGAGGGAGTCCACGCCCCGCGCCCTGGGCAGCATGACCGCCTCGTCGCAGCGCTCAAGCACGCTAGCAGGCAGGCCCCAGCCCTCGTTGCCCAGCACGAGCGTCGGCGGGCGCTCCCGGCCTATGGCGGCCGGCGCCTTGGCATCCGCGCTCAGGGCGGCCGCCACGAGCCTATTGCCGCCTTGGCCCCTGGCAGCCTCAAGGTCGGCCTCGGAGCCAAGCTGGAAGAGCGGCAGGCACAGGGCATTGCCCATGGACGCGCGCAGAGCTTTGCGACCGAAGGGGTCGGCGCAGCCGCCGCCCAGGTATATAGCCTCCGCCCCAAGAGCAGCGGCGCTCCGTATCAGGGCACCGAGATTGTCCGGGTCGGTAACGTTCCACAAAGCGAGAGCCGGGCCGAGGGCGGCTAGGCCTAGAGCCTGCCCGCGTTGATAGCTCAGCCCTGCCGACCCGGCAGGCTTAGCCTGCTCCGGCCGCTCAGCCAGGGCAAGCACGCCGTGGTGGAAGCTAAAGCCTATATGAGCTTCCATGGCCGCTTTAGGCAGGGAGTATACCGGCGTTCCCTCAGGCGCGCGCCGCCGCCACTGCTCTTCATCGGCGGGTACCGTTACTATAGAACGAATGACAAGCCCCGCCTGCAGCGCTTTTTCAAGCACGATACGCCCCTCACATACTAAGAGCCCTTCTCTGGCATAGTCGCGGTCTCGCAGCTTTTCAAAGAGGCTGAGCGTGCCATGCGGCGTATCGTTGGCCATGGCGCCCAGCATAGCGGAAAGCGCCCTGGCTTGCCAGCTAGGCTTACGGCCTGGCGGGCAGGCAAGGGACACTCTTGACATTGCTTGTATAATACAACTATTGTTAGTTACAATGTTAACCGATGAAAAGTCAATAGATAGCGTACCCGAGCTACGACGCTTCCGCCGGGGGCTGCGCGCCCTCGAGCGGCGCGTGGAACAGGCGCTAGAAGACCAGACGAGCTGTTGCGGGGTAAGCGCGGCCCAATGCCACCTTGTCCTTGAAATAGCAGAGGCTGGACCGAGCAGCATAGGCTTCTTCGCTGAGCGCCTTGAGCTGGACCTAAGCACGCTCAGCCGAACCGTGGAAAGCCTAGTGCAGGCCGGCCTTGCGCTGCGCGCCGCGGATCCCGGCGACCGAAGGAGACAGCTGGTAGCCCTAAGCGCCGCTGGCGCGGAGCGCGCTAGAGCCATAAATCAATCGTGCGACGCTTACTACGCCGCCCTGCTCGCGGGCCTGCCCGCGGGTCTGCGCGAGGCGGCCCTCGAAGTAGTGCCGCTTCTGGCTAATGCCATGGGCGCGCGCGGCCAAGCCGCGGAAAGGTCAGTAGGCGGATGCTGTTCACGCGAGTAATACCCAAAGAGGAGACCATAGCGGGCTATGTATCGCTGCCCGAACTCAAGAAAGCCTGGCTGGACGGCTTCCATGAAGACGGGGGCCGCCTCGTGCCCAGGCTGCGCACGAGGCTTAGCTGGACCGATAGGCTGGGCGCGCTGGCACGCCGCTTCGGCTTGCGCAGGAATCACTATAGGGTACTGCCCGGCCTCTATGCCGCGGGCAGCCCCACTGCTTTGGATCCGGTGCTGGTCACCGCTAATTACAAGCTCAGCGTAGACGCGCTGAGGAAAGAGCTGGGCGGCTTATCCTTATGGGTACTGGTATTGGATACCAAGGGCATAAACGTGTGGTGCGCGGCCGGCAAGGGCAGCTTCGGCACCGATGAGCTTATAGTAAAAATAAAGGCTACCCGGCTGTCTGAACTCGTAAGCCACAAGACTCTCGTGCTGCCGCAGCTGGGAGCGCCCGGCGTATCCGCGCCGGCATTGGCCAAGCGCACTGGCTGGCGCGTGCTCTGGGGTCCCGTGCGCGCCTCCGACCTAAGGGCGTACCTTGCCGCCGGCATGAAGAAGGACGAGGACATGAGCCGCGTACGCTTCGGCGTCCGCGAGCGGCTCGCCGTGGCGCCTATGGAACTGGTCCAAGCCTGGCCCATACCCGCCGCGGGCTTTGCCCTGGCCTTCATAGGGGCTCTTGCCTCGCTTGCTGCCGGCGCACAAGACATGCAAGAAGCGCTTACGCACGCGGCAAAGCTTACAGCCGCCGCAACCGGCATATGGCTGCTCGGAGGCCTTGGCTTTCCTCTTTTGCTGCCCTTCCTGCCGAGCAGGGCCTTCTCCATCAAGGGGGCCATTCTAGGCTTAGCCGGCGGTACCCTGAGCGCGTTCGCGCTTGCCTACGGCCGCTGGCAGGCGATGGCCCTGATCCTGGCATCAGGCGCTACTGTATCGTACCTTGGCATGAATTTTACCGGAGCCGCCAGCTTTACCAGCCACACGGGTGCGCTCCACGAGGTTAAGCGGGCCATCGTGCCCCAGGCTTTAGGCCTTGCGGCCGCGACAATAGCCGCGATCGTCGGCATCTTCGCATAAGAGGAAGCATAGTTCCTCGAAGCTTGTGTTTGAGCATGCTATGGCACTTGCGCTTGTGGCGAGGCGAGCCGTCCTACGCTAGCCGGCGCGGTATTTACACCCAAGACACAAGCTTCGAGGAACTAAGTAAAGGAAAGCGTATGAAACGTTGGCACTACATAAAGAACGGCGCCAGCCTCAAGCTGGACGACGCGCGCTGCGTCGGCTGCGGCGCCTGCGCCGATCTATGCCCGCACGGCGTATTTGCCATAAAGGGCGGCAAGGCCCTCATCGCCGACAGGCTCGCCTGCATGGAATGCGGCGCCTGCGCCCTCAATTGCCCCGCCCGAGCATTAAGCGTTACGCCCGGCGTGGGTTGCGCCGCGGCCATCATCGCCGGCATGCTGCGCAAAGGCGCGCCGGACTGCTCCTGCGGAGAAGGCTGCTGCTGAGGGAGAGGCTCTTCTTGGGGTTTAGCTGCCAGAAAAGCGCAGCGCCTGATTTAACGCCGTGCCAGCAGGCGCGCGCGCAGCGCGAAAAGCCTGTATTTCACCGTCCCCTCAGGCATGCCAAGGGCCTTGGCTATTGCCGCCACGCCGCGGCGCCTGCGGTAGAACTGCTCAAAGAGCGCCCGGTCTTCGGGGCGCAGCCTCTCGATAATGCAATCAAGGCAAAGGCTATCCACCAGGCGCGTCTCGCCGTCGCTGCAAGCGGCGTCCGCGAGTTCCACGGCGCGGACATCATCGAGTTCGAGCAGCGGCGGCTTGGCTTGCGCCGAGCGGTAATAATTCCAGAGCCGGCGCTTGGCTATGCCATGCAGCCAGGTGGAGAGGCTCGAGTTTCCCTTGAATGAGGGCCAG
>JBFZES010000009.1:0-4846 GCA_041306725.1 Spirochaetaceae bacterium
ATCCCGTATGCCCTTCATGCCCAGGAATTTCTTGAGCCCCTCGAGGGCTTCGTCCTCGCCGTGCACCAGGAAGAGCGTCTTGAGCTGGGACAGGTCCATGCCCGATAGCCAGGCCCAGGTTTCCTCGTAGTCGGCGTGGGCGCTGAAGGCGTTTATCTGCTCTACCCGCGCCTTCACGTCAAAAGAGTCCCCGTGGATGCGCACCTGCTTCTGCCCGTCGCGTATGCGGCGGCCCAGGGTGTTGGCGGCCATGTAGCCCACGATCATGATGGCGTTGCGCTCGTCGCTTATGCCGTGGATAAGGTGGTGCTGTATGCGCCCGGCCTCGCACATGCCGTCGGCCGATATGATGATGGCCGGGCCCTGCAGCTTGTTGAGGGCCTTGGACTGCTCCACGGTGCTGGAGAAATTGAGCTCGTTGAAGCCGAAGGGATTCTTGTGGTGCTTGAGGAAGGCTTCATGCGTGGCCTCGTCGTAGCATTCAGGGTGCACCTGGAATATGCTCGTCGCGTTCACCGCCATGGGAGAGTCCACCCATATGGGTATGGAGGGTATCGTGCCCGCCTCTACGAGGAGGTGGAGGTGGTATATGATCTCCTGGGTGCGTTCCACGGCGAAGGCCGGTATGATCACCTTGCCGCCCCTGGCCGCCGTGTCCCGCACGGTGGCGGCCAGCCTGTCTATGGCCTCGTCGGCTTTCTCGTGCAGGCGGTCGCCGTAGGTGCTCTCGAGCACGAGGTAGTCCACCGCGTCCATGGCCTCGGGGTCGCGTATGATGGCCTTGTCAGGCCGGCCTAAGTCGCCCGAGAAGCCTATGCGCAGGGCGCGGCCCTCGGCGTCCTTGACCGTCAGGTGGGCCGTGGCGCTGCCCAGGATGTGGCCCGCGTCGCGGAAATTCAGCTTGATATCGCCGATAGGCAGGGGCCGGCCGTAGGCTATGGTCACGAATTGGGCCGTGGCCTGTATGGCGTCCTGCTCGTCGTACAGGGGCTTCCAATCGAAGGCCTTGCCCTGCTTGGCAGCCTGCCTGGACAGGTAGTCCGCGTCGCGCGACTGTATGCGCGCCGAATCCATCATGATCAGGTTGGCAAGGTCCCGCGTGGCGGGCGTGGCGTACACGTTGCCGGCAAAGCCGCGCTTCACGAGGAGGGGCAGCATGCCGCAGTGGTCGAAGTGCGCGTGCGTGAGTATGACCGCCTCTATGGAGGCGGGATCGGGCACGAGGGCGCGGTTTTTCTTGTCGCTCTCCTCGCGCTTGCCCTGGAAGGCGCCGCAGTCGATAAGGTAGCGCTTGCCGTCGATATCCAGTACGTGCTTGGAGCCGGTCACCTCGCGGGCGGCCCCTTCGGAATAAAAGGTGATTGCCATACGAGCAAGGATAGGCGCAAAGCATGCCCTTAGCAAGAGCCGGATTTTATCGTTGCATAGTGGCGTAGGCGCGAAACTGAGCGTATAATCCTTCATAGATGGAACGCCTGAACACCGGCTTGAGCGACACGGTCGAGCTCCTTACCCAGTCGGAATTCTTTAAACGCCTCCTCCAGGACGACCTGTACTGGCTCGCCTCGCGCTCGGGGCTGTATCTCCTGGGCGATAACGAGCTCCTGTTCAGCGCGGGCGACCGCGCCGAACGCTTTTTCGTGCTTCGCAGGGGCGGCATCGCGGTATCCAGGAGCGCCGAAAACGGCGAGCGGCGCGAGATGGCCCGCTTCGAGGCCGGCGACGTGGTAGGCGATTTCGACTTTGCCCGCTCGGCGGATTTCGACGCGGAGGCGCGGGCCATAGGCCCCACGGAGCTGGTCGCCTTTCCCGATTTCGGGCGCGGCATGTCCCAGTTGGCGCAGGAGCGGCCCGACGTGGCGGCGCGCATACTGCTCCGCTCGGTAGCCATGATATCATCGCGCGTGCGCTCTACCCAGCGCCTCATATCGGACAACGCCCCCTGGGTGCGGGAACTCCGCAAGCAGATGTATACCGACTCGCCCACCGGGCTCTGGTCGCGGGCCTTCCTCGACGAAGAGCTGCCCAAGCTGCTCGTTAAGCCCAGCGCCCTCATACTGCTCAAGCCCGACCATTTCAAGGAGCTCTGCGACCGCTGGGGACACGGCGTGGGCGACATAGCCATGGAGCGCATAGCCGAGCTCCTGAAGGCGGAGGCCAGGACCATGCGCCGCGCCTGGGCCATACGGCTGCGCAGCAACGAAACGGCGCTGGCCATAGCGGGCAAGGGCGCCGCCGAGGCCGTGCGCATAGCGGCGCGCCTGTCGCGGGGCATAGCGGCAATAAAGCTGCAGGACGCCCTGGGCGGCGAGGCCTTCAAGCTGAGCGCCAGCGTGTCCATAGCCCTCTGGCCGGAAGACGGCGAGGATTTCAAGAAACTCGTGGAGCATGCCTACGGCGTGCTCATGCGCGCCTGGCGCGACGGCGGGGCGCGCGCCTACCGGGCTAGGCCGCAGTGCCAGGATCCGCAGCCATGAACCCGATAGTCGAATTCATCCAGCATGTATCGCTTTTTTCGGGCATGAGCGGGCTTGAGCTCAACGCCATAGCCGCCTTCATGGAACCCAGGCGCTACGGCGCCGGCACCCTCATATTCGAGCAGGGCGCGCCGGGCTCTGAAATGTACCTGGTGCGCAGCGGCAGGGTGGAATCCATAATCAAGGACAAGGACGGCGGCGAGCGCGAGGTGTACGACTTCGGCGCCGGCCGCTTCTTCGGCGAGATGTCGGTCATAGAGGGGGAGCCCCGCTCCGCGAGCTGCCGCGCCGCCGAGGATACGGAACTGCTCGTGCTTGAGGGCATAGATTTTTACCGGCTCGTATGGGAGCATCCCGTCATAGGCGTGCGCATGCTCTCCGCTATGGCCAGGGTCATGGCCGGCTGGCTGGACGAGGCCTCGGGCTTCCTCAATGACCTCGTGCGCTGGGGCGAGACCGCCCGCCGGCGTTCCGTCACCGATGACCTGTCTGGCCTCTTTAACCGCCGTTTCCTTGAGGAAGCGCTGGCCTCGCGCTTCTCCCGCTCGGGCGGAGCGCCTCCCCACTGCTCGCTGCTCATGCTCGACGTGGACCGCTTTCACGCGATCAACGAAAAGCACGGCCGGGACGCAGGCGACGCGGTCATATCCACCGCGGGGGCGGCCTTCGGCAGGCTCGTGCGCGAGGGGGACGTGGCCGCGCGCCTGTCGGGCGACGAGTTCGCCTTCTTCATGCCCGAGGCCAGCCCCGCCGAGGCCCTGGCGGCCGCCGAGCGCATACGCGCCGAGGCTCAGACCCTCTTTTTGGAATTCCGCGCGGGCAGGGACAGCGTGCCCGACCGCGTGTACTTGAGCGTGTCCATAGGCGTCGCTTCCTGCCCCGCCGACGCTTCGAGCGCCGAGGAGCTCTATGAGCGCTCGGACAAGGCCCTGTTCTGCGCCAAGGAAGCGGGGCGCAACCGGGTGGAGCGCTGGGCAAAGCCCCGTTAAGCCCCCGGCTTCGTGCGCCCCTCGCCGAAGTATTTCTCGCTCCTATAGCGCAGCCATACGCGCAGCGCCTGGGGTACCTTTTCCTTCTGTTCCTTGTCGAGCGTATCGTAGAGGGCGAGCGCCCGCTCGCGCTCGGTGCGGCAGGCAAGGTTATTGTGGGCGTCCCAATAGCCGCGGGCCAGCCGTATGCGGCGGCATACTTCCTTTATGAGCTTTTCTCCCGTCAGGGGAGCCCTGTCTTTATCGCGCTTCGCGGGCATGCGCGCAGTATAAAGAAAAACGACCTTCGCCGCCATGAGCCCTTGCGCCGGCCCCATGGCCGTCCTATCCTTGAGTGATGTCGCTGAGCATCGTGTCGGATTTCCTTGATCTGCTCTTAAACCTAAGCTTTCTCGTCGCGCTGACTATACTGTCCGGGTTCCTGGAGCAGCGCCTGCCGCACGCAAAGAGGGCAGGCGCGCTCGCGCAGGGCCTCCTCTTCGGCGCGGCCGCTTACTTGGGCATGCTCCGACCGCTTAATTTTGGCCCCGGCATCATCTTTGACGGCAGGTCGGTCATGGTGAGCCTCTGCGCGCTCTTCTTCGGCCCCTGGGCGGCCGCCGTGTCGCTGGTTTTCCCCATCGCCTACCGCGTGGCCTTAGGCGGCTCGGGCGCCGTTATGGGCGTATCCGTCATACTGGCCTCGGCGGCCCTGGGCCTCGCCGCGCGCCGCCTGTTCAAGCCCGAGCGCAGGCCGCCCTCTTCCAGCCAGCTCCTGCTCTTCGGCCTCGCCGTGCATAGCGCCATGCTCGCCCTCATGCTAACCCTGCCAAAGGGAGCCGGGCTCCTCGCGTTCCGCCGGGTGGGGCCCTTCATCATGACGATCTATCCCCTGGCTACCGTGCTGGCAGGCAAGATACTCTCCGACCAGGTAAAGGCGAGGCTCAACGTGGAAGCCCTGCGCGAGCGGGAAGAGCGCTTCACCCTGAGCATGGAGGCCACGCGGGACGGCCTGTGGGACCTGGACGTGGAAAGCGGCGCTACCTACTACAATCCCGCCTATTACAGGATACTGGGCTATGAGCCCGGCGAGTTCCCGGCAACCGGAGCATCCTGGCGCGAGCGCATACATCCTGACGACCTGGAGCGGGTACTCCAGTCAAACACCGACCGCATAGAGGGCCGTACGGACCAGATCGATATAGAGTACCGCATGCGCGCCAAGGACGGCTCGTGGAAATGGATATATTCGCGCGGCAAATGCGTGAGCCGGGACGCAAGCGGGCGGGGCGCCAGGCTCATTGGCACCCACGTGGACATAACAGAGCGCAAGGACGCCGAAGTGGGCATGCGGCGGAGCCTGGCGGAAAAGGAAATACTCCTCCGCGAGGTGCACCACCG
>JBFZES010000010.1:0-7451 GCA_041306725.1 Spirochaetaceae bacterium
TGCCATCGCTTACCGCGCCGAAGCCATCGGTGAGCCCTGAACAAACGCGCCATGGGGCGCGCAAGCCCAGCTCTGCGGGCTGGCTTTCGGGGAACAGGAAGAAATAAGCGACGATGAGGACGAGCGCTAATAGCGATATGCCTAAACGCAAAGTACGGCTCGATTCACCCATCCGCCCCCCCCGATAGTACGATCTTCGCTGTCATTTCCAGCGCGAATGGTATATAGTATCATCCCATTCCGTCAATGGTAACGGTAAAACGCAGTATACCATACGCCCGAGAGAGGATGCACCATGGACAATAAAAAATTGCTTGAGCTTGCCCGCGTCGCGGCCGAACGATCATATTCTCCCTATTCCAAGTTCCGCGTAGGGGCGGCCCTGCTTTGCGAGGATGGCAGCGTCGTGTGCGGCGCTAACGTGGAGAATCGCTCCTACGGCTTGGCTATTTGCGCGGAACGCTCGGCTATAGTAAGCGCCATAGCGCAGGGCAAGACCGAATACAGGGCGATAGCCGTGTACTGTCCCGACGCGAGCTACCCGGTGAGCCCTTGCGGAGCCTGCAGGCAGTTCATAAGCGAATTCGTAGAGCCGGATTTCCCCGTGATCTTCGCCGGGAACGACGGCACGGAAGTAGAGACCACGATGGGCGAGCTGTTCCCCCACGATGCATTGCACGAATTGGGGAAACGCTCGGGCTAGCGCTTCTTAGCCTCTTCTTCCCTGCGTTTCTGGTCGGCCTCGAGCTTGGCAGACCATATATCTATCTTCTTCTTCAGTTCTTCCGCGTCCGGTCGCTCGCCGAAGATCGTGTGCAGGCGCCTGAGCGCGGAGAGGAAGAGTATGGCCTGCTTGAAATCCTCCATCTTGCTGGAAAAAACCTCGTACTTCTCACGGTATTTATCCGCCGTGGATTGAAAGAGGCGCTTTACGGTCGCGAGGTAGGACATGACGATAATGCGGTTAGGCGAGGTCAGCTCAAGGTCCTGATACGCGCGCTTCAAGTCGAGCATATTCTTGGCCACGACCGCGAACTTGCCCCAGGTTTCCACGAAGGACCATTTCCATTTGGAATTGGCCCCGTAGCCTTCTTCGATCTCGCGTATGGAAAAGCCTATCTTGCGCAGTAGCGCGTAGCGGTCTTCATACGATATCTCGGCTATATCCTCAAGGTTCTTCTCGTACTCGGAAAACGGCGCGTCAATGTAGCCCGTTACGATATCCTCAAGGTACTTAATGCCGCGAACCAAAGCCTTGCGGGCCTCGGCCAGCGAGTCTTCGTTCTTGATGCCCATGAGCGCTACCGACAAGGTGTGTATCAGTATGCAATAGGAGGTCTGGCTGAGCGCTTCCTCGGCAAGGTGCATGCGCACGTAGCCGGCACCCTGCCCGCCGGGCTGCTTAAGCAGAGCGAGAAAGGATTGTTCCTTTAAGGCAATACCATCGATGATAGATCGGTATTCCTTGACTTTGGCCGCGTAGCGGTTCCGCTGTTCAAGGGTTATTTTTGCCATGCCTACCCTCGTATCCTTCCAAACTTGTTTAATAACTGCTCGGCGTGCGCGAGCGACGCGGCGCCTTCGGCATCGCCAGACAGCATTCGGGCTATCTCGCGGACGCGCGCATCGCCTTCTAGGCGAGAAACCTTGGTTACCGTGCGCTCTCCCTCGATGTGCTTCTCCACCTTATAGTGATTATCGGCGCGAACCGCAATGGATGCCAGATGCGTTATGCAAAAAACCTGTTTTGCCGCGGAAAGCCCGGCAAGGTGCTCTCCCACCCCAAGCGCGACCTCGCCGCCTATGCCCGTATCTATTTCATCGAAGATCATCGTGGGTACGCCATCGGCCTTGGCCAACACGGTCTTAAGCGCCAGCATGATCCTGGACAGCTCGCCGCCCGAGGCCACCAGAGCGAGCGGCCGCAGGGGCTCGCCTTTATTGGCCGACACATAGAACTCGGGCTCGTCCGCTCCATAGGGGCCGACTACCACCTTGCCGTCGGCAAGCGGCTTCCGTTCCAGCTTCACCGAGAAGCGCGCGTTGGGCATGCCAAGGGTCTTAAGTATGGCGGCCACGGATTTTTCTAATTCCGCCGCGCCAAGCGCCCGGGCGGCGGACAGGCTCTCGGCCTGTTCATATACCGAGCCTTCGAGCGCGGCGGCCTCGGCTTCCAGGGCGGCCCGGTCCTCAGCCCAGTTCTCGAGCCTGGCCAGCTGAGCCTGGGCGTCGGCGCGATAGGCGAGCACTTCGTGAAGCGTAGCGCCGTATTTGCGCTTGAGCTTCTGAAGCGCGGACAGCCGTCCCTCTATCTCCTCGAGCCGGCTGGGGTCGTACTGCAGCTGATCGGCGTAGCTGCCAAGTGCCTGGCTTACGTCCTCGAGCTCATAGTAGGCGTCATCCACGCGGCGGGACGCCTCGCTTAGCCTTTGGTCGATGGCATGGGCCGCCTCAAGCTGGACGCGAGCCTTCCTGAGCCTGTTCAGGGCCCCGTCCTGATCGGACAAAAGCTCCCGCGCCTGCGCCACCGCCCCGAAGAGACGCTCATATTGGGAAAGGCGCAGTTCTTCTTCGGCCAGCGCTTCTTCCTCGCCGGCTATGGGCTTAAGCGCGTCTATCTCTTCTATCGCGTAGCTTAAGAGCTCCAGATTACGGGCTCGCTCTAGTTCGGAAAGCGCCAGGCTATCCAACAGCTTGCGCTTGGCACCCAGATCCGCATAGAGCTTGCCGTAAGAAGCGACGTCGGGCTCTATGCCCGCGTATCGATCGAGAATCTGCCTGTGCTTGTCCTTCTTCAAGAGCGCCTGGCTATCGCGCTGGCCGTGCACCTCGATCAAGAGCGAAGCGAAGTCCACGAGATCCTGCCTGACTACCGGCACGTTTTGTATATAGACGGAACCCCTGCCGTTATTTTTGAGCCCGCGCCGGAGGATGACCGTGCCCTCTTCGGATTCTATCTCGTGGCTCGACAGCCATGCCCTGGCCTCGGCATTGGCGCTTATATCGAGCGTCGCGCTAACGAGCGTCTCCTCCGCGCCAGAGCGGATTATGCCCGTGTCGGCCTTGTTTCCCAACAGGAAGCCCAGAGCGCCTATGAGGATGGATTTACCCGCGCCGGTTTCTCCGGTCAGCAGGTTGAGGCCGCCCTCAAAGCGCAGAGAGAGACGCTCGATTATGGCGAAATCCCTGATAGACAGTTCCTCAAGCATCGGGTCCTCCGGACCAGTTGAGCTTGGCCCTCAGCACCTGGTAGAAAGAGCCCCGCGCGGCGCAGTAAAGGCGGGCCAAGTGCTGGGCGCGGCTAAAATAAACGCGGTCGCCTTCTTCGAGGGGAATGTAGTCCTGCCCGTCGACGGTGAGCACGGTCTTCTCGCGTTGCTTAAGCTCAACGTACACCTCAAGCGTCTCCTTGCCGGGAATGACCAGGGGCCGGTTCGAAAGCGTAAACGGGCAAATGGGATTAAAGAGGAGGGCATCCATATCGGGGTCGAGTATAGGCCCGCCGGCGGCGAGGGAGTAGGCGGTGGATCCCGTGGGAGTGGACACGATAACGCCATCGGAGCGGTACGTACCCAAGGGCGATGAGCTTACCGTTATGCTTAAGTTCACGATCTTGGCCGGGCCGGCCCCCGATATGACGCCGTCATTCATGGCGCTAAAGCGGGCTATGCTCCGGCCGCCCCGCTTAAGCTCTATTTCGAGCATAATGCGCTCCGAAAGCGTAAGGCGCCCCCCAAAGGCTTCATCCAGGCGACGACGCCATTCGGCGCGATTTACCCAGGCTATGAAGCCAAGGCTGCCGAGATTAATGGGCAATATGGGTATATTGAGCGGCGCCGCCAGCCTCGCGGCGTAAAGGACGGTCCCGTCGCCCCCGAGCGTAAGCACGATATCGTGCCCCCGCAGGTCGGGGTGTTCGAGCGGCTTACCCTCGAAGGCGAAAACCGTTACCGTCCAGCCCTCCGCGCCAAGCGCTCCCTCTATATCATGGGCAAGACGGCCGGCTCCATCCTTTTGCTTGTTCGCTATGATAAATGCCCGTCCGCAAGCTGGATTCACGATCGCCTCTTTTTCGTTGACCATTTAAGCTAACGCGGCCGCGCCTATGGCAGGGTAGCCAATACTTTCGCCACCTTCTGAGCCGCCATGGCGCCGACGCGGGGGTGCAGGGGAAACACCAGAGCCCTATTCGCGAGCGACGCGGCCTGCGGGCATAGCCCCTCCGGGACCAGGCCCGCGACGAGGCAGCTGCCCTCAAAAGCCATGAGCGTCGCCACGTCCTTCTTCTTCGCGTACGCTCGCACGTCTTTTATTCCCGTATCGAGCACCACTACGCAGCCGTAATACGCGCCTAAGCCTTCGCCCGCTTGCGAGAGGTATTTCTTGTGTCCCCGCGCGAGCGACTGCTCATAGAGCGCGAAGATATCCTTGCGCTTCTCCCTGAACTTCTCAAAATCCTTAAGCTGGGATAGCGCTAAGGCCGCGTTCATATCCGGAAGCAATTCTTCGGGCACGAGCCGATCGGCGATATTGCGCAGCACCTGCGCGTCCCTGCGCAGCGAAGCGGAGAGCAAGGCGCCGCCGCCGCCGGTAAAGGCCGCGGCATGCTCAAGGCTCTGAAGCGCGAACACGCCTATGCTGCCAGCCTTGATCTCGCCCACGCTCGCGCCTAGAGAGCTGCTTATATCTTCTATGATGGGTACGCCGAGCTCGGCTATGCCCGCCGGATCGGGCATTATGCCCCAGGGTTCGGCCAGATAGAGGGCCTTAGCCCCGGCGCTTGCCAGCCTTTCGCCGGCCGCGCTCAGCGCTATGGCGGCGTTCGCCTGATCAACGTCCAGCCATACGGGCTTAAGCCCCTTCTGCCCCAGCAGACGCGCTACCCAACGGTCAGATAGCGCGGACAGGCCGACGGAGTCGCCTGCCTCCAAGCCCAGCGCGTCGAGGGCTATGCCTAAGGCGGCCATGGGGCTACGCAACGCAAGGGTGTAATCGTAGCCGAGTTTCTCCCGCACGGACTTTAGCAGGCGCTCGCCATACTCCCCGGGCGCAAGGTTATCGCTTACCATGCAGTTCAACACAGAATCCATATCCTTGCGTCGGATATATGAGCATAGAGCGGGGATACTCATGAACGAAAAACCTACTTCCTGATTTCTACTATTTTCTGAAGCTCTTTCGCGTTGAAAAGCTTACGTATGTCGAGGATAATAAGATAGCCTTCGCTTTGGTTCACGACGCCTTGGATGTATTCCGCGCCTATGCCGCTGAGCATCTGGGGCGGCGGCTGCACATCGGTAAAATCGATGGATACGACGCGCTCCACCTTATCGATTATGACGCCGAGCTTCATGCCCCCCAAGTCGATGATGATAAAACCGGACAGCAGTACATCGTCTTCCGCCAAGCGCGCCTTTTTCAGATGAAAGCGCTTATGCAGGTTTATTATGGGGATGATTTCTCCGCGAAGGTTGAAAAGCCCTTCCACGTACGAAGGCGCGTTTGGGATAGAGCGAATTTCAGTGGACGGAACGATCTCTTTTACGTCCATTATATCTATTCCGTACAGCTCCTCGCTCAATTGAAACGTAACGAGCTGCATGAGCACATCTCTTTCCGCCATCGCACCCTCCGCTGCCAACAATTGCCGTCAGCGAAAAAGAATAGCATCTTTCCATGCCGGTAGCAAGGGCGAAGCGAAAAGCATACTTGACCAGAACGCCATATAAGTCCAAAGTATCCATACGCTACGGCCCGTATAGCTTGTCTCGCGCGGTCGTTTATTCCACCTTGCCAAGGATTCTACGGGCTATGCCTACGCAGAAGGCGCAAATCGCCATTGATTATGAGCTAACAGCTCAAGATTATGCCGACCCCAGTTACCAAGCCCTCGACCTTGAACTGGCCTCGTTGCGCCAAAGCGGCGCAAGCCCTGAAAAACTCGCTACCCGTATCCAGGGAATTTTCGCCCAGAAAAACCGCACGATACGCAACGTCGACTTTAAGCGCCTCGCGCCCGACTCCGTAGCCGACGACTATCTCTTGCCCCGCAAGGACCTAAACCGCTTCGTCGTGGAAACCTGGGTACGGCATATCTTCCTAGCCGGCTTCAAAAAAGCTATAGTCGAGCGCGTTTTCATGTTCGGCCTCGGGCGGCTCTTCTCCAACTACAATGACCTAGGAGCCCAGCATAGCACCGACGTAGACCTCAATATTATCGTGGACGACGATTTAAGCGACCGCGACCTGAGCGCCTTAGCCAAAAGCCTCAAACATATACAACATGAATTCCACGCCCGCTTCGGCATAGTGCTGGAACTCCATCCCGACTATACGATTAAGCGGGAGCGCGATGTCCTATCGCTGCTTTCAACCGCGGACGAACGCATTAAACTGGCGAGCGCGCTTTTTTACCGTACCAACGAGCGGAGTATCCGCATACTCAACGATCACCCGCGCATACGCGAAAGCGTTTTTTCAAGGGTACGGCTTCTCCCCGACGCATGCATATTCGAGCACTTTCTAGGCTTCGCCACGGGCAAGACAAGCTACGCAAAGCTACGGAGCGACGCGGAACCCTTAACCATAGGCCTAGACGGCAGCTGCGACCGCCTATCCGTGCATACCGTGCTCGGATCGCGTTCATTCGGCTATTGGCATCGCAGGCATTTCCCGCAAGGCTTGTTCGTATCGCCGCCTGAGTGGCACTTCTCTATGAAATATTTCGTTAATCGCGTATACGATTACGTTTGTTCCATGAG
This sequence comes from Spirochaetaceae bacterium, assembly GCA_041306725.1. Taxonomy (GTDB): domain Bacteria; phylum Spirochaetota; class Spirochaetia; order Treponematales; family UBA12059; genus UBA5200. Next base: position 6,762 of record JBFZES010000010.1, read on the forward strand.
GAATGCCGGCTACACGCTTGAGCAGATCGGCTTTAGCCGCAAGACGGGCCGCGGCAAGGCAGATCCCGACTATCTTTACCTCAGGAACGCCCATAAGCTCATGCTATATCTGCAGGAACTCGTACAGACGGGCATAGGCGCTTACGGCATAGAAGTGGACTACAGCTGGATGTCGGGCAAGCGCTTCCAGAGGCTGGTGGCGCTAAAAAGCGACAGCTTCTTAAGCGATTTCGATGCCCTAATCCTTGATGGAGGCCTGCTCAGGCCCAGCGAGGCGGAACGCTATCGCTTCCTGAAGGCTAAGATCGCCGCCAACGCCAAAGATCGCTACCTTGAAGGCCCCCTAGCCAAGCTCAAAACCTTGCCGAAAGATCTCCGATACGAAGTGCTCAATAACGAAGGCTCGCGCTACCGTATATGCATCCCCTACTCCTGGTCAGACCTTGGCTTCTTTGCATTTAGCGCGATAAGCGTTCACATAGCCCAGATCGTCGAAGGTAGGCTCTTGCCCACCCTTGCCCCCCTCGGCATGCCCGCCGCGGAGATTGCGCGCTACAAAAAAGCCTTCTCTGAAAACCGCGACGCCGGCTAGCCAAGAAGCCGGGAATCTTATACCTATAAAAAAAAGGCTCCCCCAGCGCAGAGACGCGCCGGAGAAGCCGCCATAGATCGGAGGAGCGTCGTGTAGGG
>JBFZES010000011.1:0-6738 GCA_041306725.1 Spirochaetaceae bacterium
GGGCCTGCGATTCTCCTGGTCTTGGACTTTTTCCCACGTCCGTGGCTTCGTTCGTACGGTGAGCGTGCATAACTTCGGGAATGAGCCCGCGCATATAGACCTTGCCGACGGGCTGTTAAACCTTATCAACGGCGGGGTTAGCCGTCGCGTGCAGGCGGAGCTAAGCTGCCTCTCCGACGCGTATAAAGACAATGTCTACGACGAGCGCTGCGGCCTTGCGGCATTTAGCCTAGCGTCCTTAGTGAGCGATAAGGCTGAGCCGAGCGAGGCCCTCAACGCTACCCTGGCCTGGCAGCTGGGACTTGACGAGGCGCGCGTGAGCCTGAGCAGGACCAGCTTGGAAAGCTTTGTGCGCGGCGAAGAGGGCGTTTTCCCGAGGCGGCGCACGGGCATGAAGAGCGACTTCATCCTGCACGCGAGCCTTATGCTTGAGCCCGGGCAGTCGCGCGTATGGTACATCGTCGCCGACGTGGAGCAGGATCATCGCGCCGCCGGCCGCTTGCGCGCCGAGCTCATGAACGACAAGGCTTCGCTCGAAAGGGAGCTTTCCGAAGCCGGCAGCGCCATGAACGAAGAACTCATGGGACTCTTGGGCGCGTCGGACGGCTTGAGCCGCTCCGCCTTGCCCTTGCACGAATGGCATCACGCGGCCAATACCATGTTCAATATCATGCGCGGCGGCGTGCCTGAGCGCGGCATGACGATACGGGGCGACGACGCGCTGCGCTTCATCGGAACGCGCAATAAGGCAGCCTTAGCCCCAGCCGTAGCCTTGCTGCGGGAAGGGACGATGAGCCACGCGCGCTTTGTCGAGCTCCTTGACTCAAGCGGGCACCCCGTCTTGGGCCGCCTTGCCAGGGAGTACCTGCCCTTTACCTTCAGCCGCCGCCATGGCGATCCCTCAAGGCCGTGGAATGAGTTCGCCATACGCATCAAGGATAAGGACGGATCGGCTTTGGTGCACTACCAGGGCAACTGGCGCGATATCTTCCAGAATTGGGAAGCTCTGGGCTTGTCCTATCCTGGGTACCTGGAAAGCTTCTTTTCTATTTTCCTCAACGCCACCACGCTCGACGGCTACAATCCCTATCGCGTATCCCAGGACGGCATAGACTGGGAGCGCCCGGAACCGGAGAATCCCTGGTCGAATATAGGGTATTGGAACGATCATCAGATCATATACTTTCAGAAAATCTCCGAGGCTATAGAAGACCGCTACCCGGGCAGGCTCGCCTCGCTCCTAGGGCGCCGCGCCTTCTCCTGGGCCGACGTACCCTACCGCATAGCTCCCTATGCGGATATTTGCGCTAATCCGCGCGCTACCATACGCTTCGACGAGGCCCTCGATAGGCGCATAACCCTGCGGGCGGCCGCCCTTGGCAGCGACGGTAAGCTCGTGCCCGGGCACGACGGAGAGCCGCGTTTAGCTACGCGGGTCGAGAAGCTGCTTTACCGGTTCAGCGCTAAGCTGGGCAATATGGTGCCCGACGGCGGCGTATGGCTCAATACCCAGCGGCCGGAATGGAACGACGCCAATAACGCCTTGGCCGGCTACGGCCTCTCGATGGTGACCGTCATGTATATGCGCCGATTCGCGCGCTTCTGGTTAGGGCTCCTCGAGTCAAGCCCTTTGGAGAGCGCGGAGCTCGCCGCGCCTCTGGCCGCTCTCGTGCGGGGGCAGCTCGCAGCCCTCCATCGTTTGGAAGCGGAAACGGATAGCACGGGACGGCGCGGCGAGCGGCGCGCCCGCCTACGCAAGCGCTTCATGGACGATATGGGCGCGGCACTCGATGCCTACAGGAACGCCGCCTATGCCTATGAGGGGCTCGAAACCCGCGTGCCTTTAGTCCGAGCGGAGCTTATAGGCTACCTTGAAGGGGCTTTGAGGCTTATAGACGCGACCATCGGGGCTAATAAGCGCGCGGATGGCTTGTACGAATCGTATATGCTTTTATCGTTCAGCAAAGATGGCCGGGAAGCCAGGCTGCAGAGCCTCTACCCCATGCTTGAGGGGCAGGTAGCCGCGCTCTCTTCGGGGCTGCTCGACGCGGAGGCCAGCCTATCCCTGCTCGACGCCCTTAGCGATAGCGCCCTCTATACGCCCGACAGGAATTCCTACCTGCTCTATCCGGAGCGCGCCTTGCCCGATTTCTTTTCCAAGAATGCCTGCCCGCCCGCCGTATACGAACGCTCGCCCCTAGCTCGCGCTTTGGTGGACGGCGGAGGCTTTGGCATACTCTACCGTGACGACGGAGGGATCGTGCGCTTCGGGTCGGGCATGGCCAACGCGCATACGCTTGCCGCGGCGCTCGACGCCCTAGCCGCGGACGGCCGCTGGCGCGAGTCCGTAGCCCAAGGGCGGGATGATCTGCTCTCCGCCTATGAAGAATCCTTCGCCCATGCGCGCTTTACCGGCCGCAGCGGCGCCATGTACGCCTATGAAGGGCTAGGCAGCATCTATTGGCACATGGTAGCCAAGCTGCTGCTGTCGCTCATGGAACTCAGGCAAAAGAGCGTCTTAGGCAAGGCCGACGGCGCGCTCGTAGCCAGGCTCGACGCGGCGTATGTGAGGATACGGGAAGGCCTTGGCTACCGGAAGAGCCCGCAAGCCTGGGGAGCCTTTCCCTTCGACCCGTATTCGCACTCGCCCAAGCACGCGCAGGCCCAGCAGCCAGGCATGACCGGCCAGGTAAAGGAAGAGCTCCTAACGCGCATGGGAGAGTTGGGCATAGCGCTAAGGCAAGGGCGTATCGTGGCGTTGCCGGTAAGCTTCCTCGCGGATGAATTCCTAGCCGAGCCGGCCGCGTTTAACTATAGGGATACGGGCTTCCGTCCGGCAAGCCTGGATTTGCGCCGAGGCGAACTGGCGTGTACCTTCTGCCAAACGCCCTTCGTGCGTAGGCGCGGCGATTCGGGTATACGTATGCAGGCCATACTCGCCACCGGCGAGCGCCTCGACTTCGATGAGTCCCTCGATGAGCGGCTGTCCGCGTCCATATTCGCCAGGGAAGGCCTGGTGCGAGCCGTGTACATCAGCGGCGGCGCGTAAGGGCGAGGGCGCTCGCCTCGGCAGGCGTCCGCGAGCGCTCCCTAAAAGCCGTTAGCCCTGATGAGGTCCCTATACCAGAGCGCGCTGTCCTTGAGCGTGCGCTCCTGGCTATCGAAGTCGACGCGAACGATGCCGAAGCGCTTGGCGTAGCCGAAGGCCCACTCGAAGTTATCAAGCAGCGACCACACGAAATAGCCTTTAAACGGCACGCCTTGCGCGAAGACTTCATGGGCGGCGCGGAGATGGTCGCGCAGGTAGGCTAGCCGCTTTTCGTCATGGACGCGCGCGCCCCGTTCGTCTATGACCAGCTCGTCCTCAAAGGCGGCCCCGTTTTCCGTAATATAGAGATCCAAACCAGGATAATCGCGCGCCATGCGGCTTAGGAGATCGCGGAGTATGGGCGGGTGTATTTCCCAATCCATGGCCGTGCGCGGGCCAGGGCCGTCAACCATAGCGAAGCGCAGGGGCCAGGCATCCTCGTCATGGCGAACCAGTTGGCGGAAATAGCTGTTGATGGCGAGGAAATCTATTTTTTGGCCTATTAAGGCCAGGTCTCCCTCTTCCGTGCGGGGGTAGAGCCCGGCTTCTCGCAGCGCATCGGCCGCTTCGGCGGGATATGATCCGGCGCATACGGGCCTGGCGAACCAGTCGTTTCCCGAGCGATGCGCCCGTTCGGCGGCGGCTTCATCCTCGGGCGAGTCCGTGGCCGGGTAGGTGGGCGCCATGCTCAGCGCTATGCCAAATGGCGCGCTGAGCCCGCTCTTACGGTATTCTGCCAGCGCCATGCCATGGGAAAGAAGGAGGTGGTGCGCTACCTGATACGCGGTCTTACCGCTCTTATCCACGATGCCCGGGGCATGCGGGCCGTAGGCATGGCCTAAGAAAGCCACCACCCAGGGCTCATTATGGCTGATCCAGAAATCGACGGAGTCGCCGAGGGCTTCGTACATGACGCGCGCATAGCGGGCAAAGTGCTTGCAGGTATCCCTGTTGAGCCAGCCGCCCTTATCCTGCAGCGCCTGCGGCAGGTCCCAGTGGAAGAGCGTAGCGGCGGCCTTGATGCCCGCCTTGCGGAGCTCCCGCACCAGATCCCTATAAAACCCTAGGCCTTCCTCATTGATCGCGCCCGAGCCGTCCGGGATGACCCTCGGCCAGGATACGCTGAAGCGATAGGCCTGTAGGCCTAAATCCTTCATGATGGCTATGTCATCCTTGTAGCGATGAAAATGGTCGCAGGCCCTCTCTCCCGTATCGCCGTTGGCTATCGCGCCATCGCGGCGAGAAAAGAGGTCCCATATGGACTCGCCCTTGCCGCCCTCGTTCCATGCGCCTTCGATTTGGTACGCGGCCGTAGCGGCGCCCCAGATGAAGCCCTCCGGGAATTCGATGCTATCGTTTTTATTATGCATCGCTCGCGCTTTCTAGGGCCGTCGGGCGCGCGGCTATCGATTCCCGCTCTATGAACTCAGGCACATAGACGGAGCGGTGGCGCTCAATATTCCTGCCCTCAATGAGCGCGAGGAGCAGCTGGGCTCCGTCGAGGCCGAATTCCCTGAGCGGCTGCTTGAAGGTCGAAAGGGTGGGCGTGGTATGCCGAGCGTACTCGCGATTGTCGTCAAATCCGATTATGGAATAGTCTCGGGGGCATTCGAGGCCCGCTTCATGGGCGGCGCGTATGAAGCCCAAGGCCGACGAATCGTTGCTGGCGAATACCGCGCTGAAGGGGGGCAGGGAAGGCAGGGCGTTCTTAACCGCATGATAGGTAGGCTCGGCGAAAAAATCTCCGAAGAGCTGCCTATCGCTCGCTATGGCTATACCCGCCTCGGCTAGCCTCCGCGAGAATCCCTGGAAGCGCTCGAAGGCGGAAGGCACCTGCGGCGTGCCCCAGATAAACAAGAAGTCCCTATGCCCTTTCTCGAGCAATACGTCGGCGGCCTTCCATCCGCCTTGGTAATTGTCTACCGTAAGCTGGTATATGGCAGGATTGGCTATCGCCCTATCCATGACGATGAAGGGCCGCCCCCATTGCACGAGCAAATCGAGCAGCTGGTCGTCCTCGCGCGTATTGAGCGGAAAAAAGATGATCCCGTCCAGGTAGCGCTTCTTTAAGAAGAGCGGCAAGCGATCGCGGTAGCTATGGAATTGATTGTCAATGTCGCGCGTAAAAAATATGGAACTAAAATACCCGTTCTCGTTCAGTATGCTCTGTATGGCGTGGGTCACTTCCCAGTAAAAGGGGCCTATGCCCGGCGTAAGCAGGCCTACGTTAAAGAAGCGCCCTGTTTTAAGGCTCTGGGCGGAATGATCGACCTGATAGCCTAGGGTTTCGATAGCTGCTCGTACTTTTTCGGCGGCGTCGGCGCGTACGCTGTCTGGGTCGGCTAGGTATCGGGATACGGTAGCCGAGGATACGCCCGCGGCTTTGGCAACGTCCTTCTGCGTGGCCATTACGCTGGAAGGAAAGCGATTATCGCCGTCTGTCGGCTTTATAGGCATGGCTTCTCTATCTCCGCTAATGGTTTTCCGATGGATACGTATACAATACATGGAAAGCAGGAGCTTAGCAATATTCTCAAGAAATTGTTTCGATATTGGCGCTATGCTGCGGTCTTTATAAGAATGATCCATACTTTCCCTGGTATTACCGCGAATACTTAGTTGTCAGCGGTGCCATGGTAGGCAGAAAAACCTAGAAATAAGTGTATACGTATACAGATATTTCTTGACAAGGGAGAAAAGCGCGGTCACACTGCATAAAACCTGATCATATGCAGGTACCAACCACGGGAGGAACCATGAAAAAGAACATGTTCATCGCGATCGCCCTGATCGCGCTCATGACCATCGGCGCCGTATCGTGCGCAAAGGCCGGGAGTTCGACTACGGTAGCGAAATACGATGCCAAGGCAAGCTATGAAGTGACTATGGGAGCGTATGGCGACCTTGAAAAGGCGTATAAAGCCGTATTCGCAAGCGCCGATTTTAAGGCTAAGTATCCCAACATTACCGTAAGCTTTCAGACCGCGGACTTTGGCGGGCACCATAACCGCCTGACCACCGTGCTCGCCGCGAAAGAGCAGTCGAACGATATCGAAGCGCTCGAGGTAGGCTTCATAGCGCAGTTCGTAGAGGCTGGCGGCCTCGTGGACCTTAATAGCGCGCCGTATAACGCTAAAAACATCAGCAAGGACATCGTCAAGTTCGCTATGGCCAACGCCACCACGACCAAAGGCCAGCTCATAGCCATGCCCGTGGACATAGCCCCCGCGGTGCTGTTCTATCGCGAAGACCTGGCGCGCCAAGCCGGCGTTAATCTCGATGAGCTTAAGAGCTGGGACGAGTATATAGAAGTCATGAAGAAGCTCGCCGATCCGGCTAAGGGCATGTACGCTATAGAGCACCCCTCGGCCGTGCAGGCCATACCGCTCAACGGCGGCAAGGGCGGTTGGCTGGATAACGGCAAGCCCCTCGAGCCCAAGGCCAAGTTCCTTAACGCGCTTGAGTTAGTGAAAAAGGTCAAGGAAGCGAAGGTGGACGGCGACCTTGGCGCGTGGTCCGGCCCGTGGTCACAGGCCTATATCGACGGCAAGGTCGCAACCATAGTAAACGGCGCATGGTTTGGCGGCACGCTGCGTACCTGGCTTTCTCCCGAACCCGGCAAGTGGCGCGTAGCCTATCTGCCCGGCAAG
>JBFZES010000012.1:0-10902 GCA_041306725.1 Spirochaetaceae bacterium
GCCGCCGGCGCGCTTAACGGCGCGGCAGCGGGGGCTGAAGGCGCCGAACGCGGCAAGGGCAGGGCGCGCAAGCCCAGCTTTGCCGAGAAGCGCGAGTACGAGGGCATCCTGGACGAGATAAGCGGGCTCGAGGCCGAGAAGGCCACGCTGGAAGCCTTGTTCAGCTCGGGGGCCGCGGGCGCGGAGCTGGAGGCGGCCAGCAGGCGTTACGCCGAGCTTGGCCCGCTCATAGAGAAGAAAAGCGCGCGCTGGGAAGAGCTGGCCGACCTTATCGAGGGCGAGCCTTCGTAGTAATCGATAGCCGGTAGAGGGTTCAGGGGTACACGATATGGAAGATATTGATCGCATAGAAGCTTTAGAGACTAAGTTTTCTTATCAGGAAGCCGCCCTGGCCGATATGAGCGCTCTCGTCAATGAGTATCGCCTGCGCGTGGAGCGCATGGAACGCACGCTGGCTAATCTGTCCGGCAAGCTCAGGGAGCTCGACGACGGCAAAGAGGGCGGACTGCCCCTTGGGGAGCGCCCGCCGCACTACTAGCGCGCCTTCCGCGGCCGCGCGTCCCTATGCGGGCTCTACGGATTCCACCCGGTCGCGGCCCTTATTCTTGGCCAGGTACATGCCCTCGTCGGCCCTGCCCACGAGCTTAGCCGGGCTGTCGTCCGCCCGGGCTAAGGCCCAGCCGAAAGAGCAGGATAGGGCAAGCTCGCCGTCCCGCGTGCCCTCGGCTATGGCGGCCCGCATCTTCTGGGCGAGCAGGGCCGCGCCGGCGGCGCCGGTATCGGGGCAGAGCACGAGGAATTCCTCGCCGCCCCAGCGCCCCAGGGTATCGGTAGCCCGTATGGCCGCCCTGGCCAGGCCCGCCAGGCGCATGAGGGCCGTGTCTCCCGCCTCGTGGCCATGGCGGTCGTTTATGGCTTTGAAGTGATCCACGTCGAACATGATCACGCTGAATTCGGCCTTGGCCCGCCGCGCCCGCAAGAGCTCGTCGCCGAGCTTGGCCGCCAGGCAGCGGCGGTTAGCCAGGCCCGTAAGGGCGTCCGTGGCCGACAGTTGCTCTATCTCGATGATTTTCGCCCGCAAGAGCTCATTTTTCTCGTCCAGTACGGCCTCAAGCTTGGAAGCGAAGGAGGCGAGGCTGCGCGCGAGCAGCCAGGACGCGCAGAGCACGCCGACGAGGCTCAAGAGCAATATGCCGCCCTGCGTCCATGCCAGGGCCGCTAAGGAGGCGTAGGCTTCCTTACGGTCGAGCACCAGGGCCAGTACCCAGCCCGTGCCAGGCAGCCGCGACGCCACGGCGAAGCGCCCCCGCTCGTCGCCATAGGGCACGGGGACGCCGTCCGCGCGCATTATGGCGTCCACCACGGCTTCCGCGCCCGCTATATCCCTGGCTTGGCTTCCTAGGAGCCTCGCTTCCGGATGCGCGAGTATGGCGCCGTCGGCGTCCAGGAGCACTACGTAGCTGGCCGCGCCCGGAACGCTGGTGGCCGCCTTCTCCGCCAGCGTGGCAAGGAGCAGGTCGACGCCTATAACGCCGCGCGCGCGTCCATCGGGATAGCGCACGGCCACGGCGAACGATACGGTAAGCTGGCCGCTTATCAAGTCCAGGTATATGCCGCTGTAGGCCGCCTCTCCCGGCGAGGCCAGGGCGGCGCGGTACCAGGGGCGCGCGCGCGCGTCATAGCCAGGCGGGGCGGGCCAGCGTTTGCCCTCGGCAAGGCTGCCGTCTTCGTGCCCGTAGTAGAGCGACGAGAGGTCGGCATCCTCGCGGAAGGCGTCGAGCATGGCCGGCGTTACCGCTTCTCGAGGCCCTACGGTGCGCTCGATGATGCGGCCGTACGCCTTGGCCAGCGTCCTATAGCCTTCCACGAGCCGGTCAAGGGCCTGCGCCTTTGCGTTCGCGGTTTCGGCCAGCCGCGCGTTCAGGCTCGATTCCAAGGCCTTTGCCGCCACCCGCCAGCTTGCGAAGCCGGCGGCCGAGAAGGCAAGCGCGAAGGCGAGGCTCACGGTGGCCACGAGACGCAGCCGGTGGTCGGCTACCCTGGTCGTCTTGTTCATCGGCTACCCTCCGCCCCCTACGAGTGTAATGCATCCTTGGCGGCAAAGCGGCACGGATCGCGCCGCTTTTTTCCCCGAAAGTCGCGCGGCGCGGGGAAACAACGGTAGCAGTAAAAGCAAGAATCACCTATAGTTGCTGCCATGCGTATAGTACTCCTTGGAGCCGGCATGATCGGCATCCATATAGCCCGCGAGCTGATAGAGGAAAAGCGCGAGGTAGTCCTTATAGAAAAGGATACGGACGCGGCTACCATGGCGTCAAGCGAGCTTGATTGCCTCGTGATCAACGATGATGGCAGCAAGCCGGAGGTGCTGCGCAAGGCCGGCGCCGCCCGATCGGATTGGTTCTTGGCGCTTACCGGGTCCGATGAGGTCAATATCGTGGCGTGCGGCCTCGTGGCCGCGGAGTCCAGCGCGGTACGCACGGTGGCGCGGGTGGAAAGCAGTTTCTACTCATCCCTATCGCCCGTGCAGCGCAAGGCCTTTGGCTTGGATATGCTGGTGAACCCTACCATGGAGACGGCCAGCGCCGTCGTGCGTATCGTCGACGAAGGCTTTGCCGAGGATGTCATACCCCTGCATGGGGGCAAGCTGCAGCTGCGCTACCTCCCCGCCAAATCGATCGAGGGCTATGTGGGGCATAGCCCTAAGCAGTTACGGCAGTCGCGCGAGGCCGATTTCCTCGTGGCGGCCATAGTAAAGCCCTACGGCTTGCTCATACCCGACGGCGATTACGTCATCGATGCCGAGGATATGTTTTATCTCCTGGGGACCCCCGCGGGGCTTGACCGGGTGGCGGGGGCCATAGCCGGCGTGCGCGAGGCGGCCAGGCGGGTAATAATCATAGGCGCTACGAAGATTGGCGCGCGCCTCATTGAGGCACTGAGCCAGCGGAGCGCCGAACGGGAGCGCGGCATTGGGGCGCTGTTAAAGCGCGTTCTGAACAAGCGGCGCCAAATCCTCGTGCTTGAGAGCAACCGCGAGCACGCTAAGAGCCTGGCCAAGGTTTTTCAAGGCATCGATATAGTCCATGGAGACAGTTCGGAAGAGGGCGTTCTGGAAAAGGCGGGAGCCGAAAAGGCAGACCTCGTCGTATGCGCCACGGAATCGCAGACCTTTAATATCCTGACCGCCCAGCTCGCCAAGACGCTTGGGGCCAAGAAGAGCGTGGCTATAGCGCTCAACGACCGCTATAAATCGCTGTCCTCGGTGCTTGAGGTAGACGCCCTCGTGAGCGTGAAAAGCGTGGTCGCGGCCACGGTGCTTGAATTGGTGCGCCGCGCCCATATACGCACCATACACGACTTTTATGAGGATGACGTTGAGCTCGTCGAGCTTTCGCTGGCTAAGGAATCCTTGGTTTCGGGCAAGCCTCTTAAGGAACTCTCCCTGCCCAAGGGCGTGCTCGTGGGCTTTGCCTTCCAAGGCGGGGCCATAGTCGTGCCAACGGGCGATACGGTGCTGCAGGGCGGGGACGTGGTGGGCTTCATAGCCCGCAAAGGCTCCATAGCGGGATTGGAGCGGATTTTCGGGGGGGCGCGTGGAGCTTAGGTCTCTGCTGAGGGCTCTTGCGGCGCTCTTGAGCATCGTATCCGCCTTTATGCTCCCCTGTATGCTCGCTGGCTTCGCCTTAGGCGAGGCGGCGGTGGCGTTGCGCTCGTTTTTGCCCGGACTGCTGGCCGGCGCCCTACTGCTGGCCTTCGCCATCGTAGCCGGCAGGAAAATGGGCAAGCCCCGCCTGTCTCCGCGCACGGGCTACCTCTTCGTGGTGCTCGCCTGGGTATTATCCGCCGCCTTAGGCGCGCTTCCCTTCTTGCTGTCGGGCTCAATGGGCTCCTTCTTCGACGCGTACTTCGAATCCATGTCCGGCTTCACGACTACCGGCGCATCGGTACTCAACGATATCGAGTCCCTGCCCCGCTCGCTGCTCCTCTGGCGGGCTACCACCCACTGGCTTGGCGGCATGGGCATAGTCGTGCTCACGGTGGCGGTATTCCCCCTGTTGGGCATAGGCGGGCGGGCGCTGATGGAGGCCGAGGCCCCCGGCCCGCAGGTAGACAAGTTCACGCCGCGCTTATCCGATACCGCGAAGATTTTGTGGCTCATTTACTTTGGGCTCACGGTGGCGCAGATAGCGTTGCTCATGTTCGGCGGCATGAACCTGGTGGACGCGGTCAGCCACGCCTTCGCCACGATGGCGACGGGAGGCTTCTCCACGCGCAACGCGAGCGTAGGCGCCTACAACTCGGCCTACATCGACTGGGTAATCACGGTTTTTATGCTGCTCGCCGGCATGAATTTCGCGCTGCACTATAAATTCCTGCGCGGCGATTTCAGGCCCTTCTTTCGCGATACCGAGCTGAAGACCTATATAGCCATATTCCTCGTCTCAACCCTTTCTATCGCCCTTGGGCTCTACCGCTCAGGCCAGTATGGCTCCGGGGCAAGCGCGCTGCGCTACGCCGCCTTTAATGCCTCGTCCATCTTGACGACGACGGGCTTCGCTACCGCGGATTACCTGCTGTGGCCAAACGCCGCGCAGGCCATGCTCTTCGCGCTCATGTTCATAGGCGGCTGCGCGGGCTCTACGGGCGGCGGCCTCAAGGTGGGCAGGATAGTGACCCTCTTTAAAATGGGCTTATCGGAGATGCGCTATCTCTTGAACCCCAGCGGCGTGTTCGGCGTCTTTCTGGACGGGCGCTATCTCAAGAAGAATATCGTGTACGACATAGCCGCCATGGTGTTCCTTTTCCTGGTATCGGTCATCGCCTCTACCTTGGCCGTGGCTTCCGGTGGCTACGATATCATAACCAGCCTTACGTCTACCCTGGCATGCCTGGGAAATATAGGCCCAGGCTTCGGCCTGGTAGGTCCGGCGCTCAACTATTCCTTTTTCCCCGATTATATTAAGGCCTGGCTGTCGTTTATGATGCTGCTTGGCCGGCTGGAAATTTATACGGTCCTGGTAATCTTTACTAAGGCGTTCTGGAAGCGCTAAGGGCGCTTAACGCCCCTCGGCCGGCAGCCACACGCGCACGCTCGTGCCCTGTCCCGGCTCGCTCGTAAGCCGTATGGAGCCGCCATGCCCCTCGACGATGCGCTTGCATATAGCCAGGCCGAGCCCGGTGGATTTCTCTCCGTGAGGGCTCTTTGCGCTGCCGCGGGCGAAATAGCCGAAGAGCCGCGCCTGCTCGTCAAGGGCTATGCCCGGCCCGTTATCCTCGACGGCGATGAGCGCCCCGGCGCCTTCCTTGGCCAGGCTTAAGCGAACCCGGCCGCCGTTCGGCACGTACTTAAGGCTGTTGCCTACCAGGTTGGCGAGCAGCTGCTCTATGCGTATGGGGTCGGCGAAGCAGTGTCCGGGCTCTTCCATAGAGCATTCCAGGCGTATGCCGCGCGCCGCCGCCAAGGGTTCCATGCGATCGGCGTAGTTTTGCGCGAGCAGGCGAAGGTTTACTTGCTGGCGTTCTATGCGCAGCTCGCCCGATTCCATGTCCGCTATATCGAGAAGGCTTTCTATGAGCCCCACCATGAAGTCCACGGAATTCTTGATAATGGCCAGGTACTCCTGCCTGCGTTCGGAGGACAGCTCGTCGACGCTGTTCTGCATGAAATCCGTGTACATGGATATGGCGGTGAGGGGGGAGCGCAGGTCGTGAGCGGCCATGCCCACGAAGCGGTCCTTGAGCGCCGACAGTTCCTGCAGGCGGGCGTTTTTCCGCGCCAGCTCGCGCTGCATGCCGACGAGCTCGTTGTTAAGCTCGCTAATGGCTTCAAGCGAGTTTTTTTCCCGCAGGGCGTCGCTGCGGGCCTGCTCGCGCTCCTTGACGAGACGCTCGGCAAGCGCGTCGGCCAAGTCCTCAAGCGCGCCGTAAAGCTTGGAGCGGTCGCGCTCGCATACGACGGTGATAGCGCCGTCGCTCAGGGCCGCGGCGAAGTGCAGGGCGAGAGGTCCCTTGGCCGTAGGAGCGCCGAGCTCATAATCGAAGGCGGCCCCGCTGCGCTTGGCTTCTGCGATAAAGTCCAGGCCCTTTTTAAAGCTGTTTCGCTCAAGGCTGAGGGGAAAGGGCTTGCCTATGCAGGCCGAGGGGAACGCGCCAAGGTCATCGCGTATGACCCGCTCCACTATGCCCTCGAGCGAGCAGAGGACGGCCGCTCCTCCGGCGGCCGTTTCGGCCCTTAGGGCTTCCGCATCCGGTATGTCGGCGATCATCGGCTTCTTCCCACGAGCTCTTCGGCGAGAGCTATGGCCGAACCCGCGTCGGAAGCGGTACCGTCCGCTCCAAGGTCGGACCAGAGTTTGTCGGCCACGGCAAAGGGCCGGCCGCCCACGATGATGGGCAGCGCCGTTAGGCCTTTGGTGGCGCGTATGGCCGCTATGGTCTGGCGTACGCCCTCGACATTGACCGAGAGCGTAGCCGAAAGGCAGAGCACCTGAGGCGGGTCCGCGGACAGTTGCCTGGCCAGGTCCGCGCCCGGCGCGTTGGCGCCGTAGTAGCGGCTGTCCCAGCCCTCCATCTCAAAAAAATCCGATACCATGCGTATGCCTAATTCGTGGAGCTCGCCGCCTACGCAGGCGCCCGCCATTTTCCTGTTCTTGCGCTCGCCGGAAAAGAGCAGGGGGTAGAGCCCGGCCATGGCCAGCTGGGTAACGGCGGTGCCGTAGTGTTCCTGGGCCACCGATATCTTATTGAGCTGCCACAGCCTGCCCAGCTCTCTCTGGCTGGGGGCGAATACCTCGAGGTACAGGCTTTTTATGGTCATGCCTTCCCGCGCCAGGCTGTTTATATGGTCTATAGCCGCTTTGCGCTCGCTGGAAAGGAGGAGTTCAAGGTAGCGGCGGGCTTCGTCGGACAAAAGCTGTTCCTCGTGCTGGGGATCGGCCTCGCTCGCTTTGGCCAGGGCATCGAGGCAGAAGCCCCTAAGCCCGGCCCCGGCCTGACCCGCTACGCTCGCGGCGCTGTCGGCCAAAGCCAGGAGCGAATTCCGGGCGCTCTCCTTGGGCAGCTTGAGGCCCGTGAAGAGCCCGTCGAGCCATGCGGCGTAATCGGCGAGGAGCGAGGGCTCGCCCGCCTCATAGGCGGCTAGGAGGTAGGCGAAGCTGTCATAAGCGTCCTCTAGCGCCTTCCTTTTGCCCTCTTCGCCGTAGCGTTCCCAGCGCGGATCGGCCTTGTATTGGGCGTCGACCGAGTCCTGGGCTATGGCTCTTGCGGCCGCCTTAAGCGCCGCGCTGTGTTGTTGCGTGCTGTTCATCGTTATGGTTCCGCTGCAATACTACGCTATCCCCGCCAGGCACGTCCACTGATATCCGCGCATAGGCCCTTGGCCGGCCGGCCGCTCTCTTTCGCCTTTAGAGCTAATTCTATATATAGATACATATTGCACTATTGACGAGAGCGCCCGAACTGGGTTATCACTAAGTTAACTTACCTTCGAGAGGGCGCCTAGGGTTCCGCCCGGAGGCCGCGAAAGCGGCTATTCCGGTGGCAGAGACCGAGCGGCGCCGGCGGCCGCGTGTTCGGCCGCGACACCCACGGGATAAAAGCCCGAGGACGGAGTCTCGATCGATGCGGCTTTTTCGCATTATCGGAGGCTCCCCATGGCTGCTATCGTGGCTGAAAAACTATCCAAGACCTTCACCCTTCGTTTAAGGCCCAAGGGCCGCCTGTCCGCCCTGCGCGGGCTGTTCCGCCCCGATCACCGTATCGTGCAGGCGGTAAAGGGCGCAAGCTTTAGCGTGGAAGAGGGCGAGGTCGTGGCCTTCTTAGGCCCCAACGGCGCGGGCAAATCCACCACCATCAAGATGCTTACCGGTATACTGCAGCCCAGCGGCGGAGCGGCCAGCGTGCTCGGCCTTGACCCCAGCAGGGATCGCAAGCGCCTGGCCTGGTCCATAGGCTCGGTGTTCGGGCAAAAGAGCCAGCTGTGGTTCCATCTGCCTCCCGCGGATTCCTTCCGCCTGCTCGGCGCCATCTATGAATTGGAACCCGCCCTGCTCGCCTCGCGCTCGGGCGCCCTCATAGAACGCTTCAACATAGGCGAGCTTATGGACGTTCCCGTGCGCAAGCTGTCCCTGGGCCAGCGCATACGCTGCGAGATAGCGGCGAGCCTGCTCCACGCGCCTAAGCTGCTCTTCCTGGACGAGCCCACGATAGGCCTGGACGTGGTGGCGCGCAAGGAGATACGCGCCCTCATAGAGGAGCTTAACAAGCGCGACGGCGTTACCGTATTCCTAACGAGCCACGACATGGGCGACATAGAGAAGATATGCAAGCGGGCCATCATCATACACCATGGCGAGGTAGTGGTGGACGAGTCCATGAAAGCCTTGAAGCATAGGGCCCTGGCCCGCAAGTATTTAGGCGTGCGCTACGCAAAGCCCGTGAACATGGAGCTGCCCGGCCTCTCGCCCATAAAGCGTACGGAACTGTCGGCGCGCTACGAGGTGGACACGAACGAGCATTCGCTGGCGGAGCTCGTGAAGGCCCTGGCCTCCCGCGGGGAGCTTGAGGATATAACCATAGAGGATGAGCCCCTGGAGAACGTCATAGCCACGATATACGCGGCGCGGAGCGGCGCCGAGGCCTCGCTGTTCAGCGAGCGGGGAGGGCAGCATGACTAAGCTTGCCGCCCGCCTGCGCTGCTACGGCGTGGCCGCGTCCACGGCCATACGCGACCGTACGGCCTATGCGGGCAATTTTAGCGCGTCCATGCTTACCTACGGCCTCTTCGTGTTCATCTTCTCGCGGGTATGGGCCGGCGCGTACGAAAGCCAATCCACCATAGCCGGCTACACCCGAAGCATGGTGGTGTGGTACTTCATCATAGCCGAGATAACGAGCTTCGGCTTCGGGCGCTACTTCTGGAACCTGGCGCGCGACGTGAAGAGCGGGCAGGTGGCCTATCTCTTGGCCCGCCCCTACGACTTCGTGGGCTACCACTACGCCGAGCGCGTGGGAGGCTCCTTCGTGGACGCGGCCATTATCCTGGCGGAAGGGCTCGCCATAGGCCTCCTGTTGGCCGGTCCCCTGCCCGAGGCGGCGCAGGCAAGCGGCCTTGCTGCGGGCTTCGGCAGGGCCGGCCTCGTAGCCCTCTCCCTCGTGCTCGCGGGCTCCCTTAATTTTTACCTGCAGTTCGCGCTGGCCCTTACCGCGTTCTGGCTGGAAGAGAACGACGCGCTTTACTGGATATTCCAGAAATTCGCCCTTATCGTAGGCACGCTCATACCCATAGAATTCCTGCCCGAGCAGGCGGCGCGCGCGGCGCTGTGGACGCCCTTTCCTTACCTGTCCTACGCCCCTGCGCGTATATTCGTGGCTTTTTCCTGGGCCGAGGCGGGATCGCTCCTAGCCAGGCAGGCTCTATGGGTGGTTCTGGCCATGCTTTTAGCGCGCTTCGCGTTCGCCCTGGGCAGCAGGCGCGTAGCGCTGAACGGAGGCTGATATGGAAAGCGAAAAACGCAGCGGCAGGCTTCGCGCCTATGCGCGTTTCCTTAGCCTGGCCTTTTCGGTAAACGTGAAGTCCGTGCTGGAGTACCGCCTCAATTTCCTCGTGCAGTTCTTTGGCATGATGCTTAACAACGCGGCCTTTGCCGCATTCTGGGCGGTGCTCATAGGCCGGGCCGGCGCGGTGGGGGGCTACGATTTTAACGACGTGATGTTCGTGTGGGGCCTCGTATCCACCTCCTTCGGCCTTGCCCACGTGCTCGCGGGCAATGTGCGCATGCTGGGCAAGATAGTCATGGAGGGCGGGCTCGACGTGTACCTCTTGCAGCCCAAGGACGTCATGGTTAATCTCTTGGCATCGCGCACCGTGGTGTCGGCCTGGGGCGACTTCGTCTACGGCTTCATCGTGCTGGCCCTGCTGCCGGGCAGCGACCTGGCGCGCCTGGCCCTGTTCTGGTCCTTAGCGCTGCCTGGCGCCCTCATCTTCGCGGCCACCGTCGCGGCGGCGGAGAGCCTGGCCTTTTTCATGGGCAACGCGCAGGCCATAGCCTCTGCCCTGTCTGAGTTCATGCTGAGCTTCTCCCTGTACCCTGAAGGGGTGTTCGGCAAGGGCTACCGCTGGGTCATGTACAGCCTGGTGCCCTCGGCTTTCGTGGCCTTCGTGCCCCTGCGCATATACCGGGCCATGGACTGGCGCTTCGTGCCTCTGCTCTGGCTTATCGCGCTGGTATACGCGGCACTGTCCTACGCGCTGTTCCAGGCCGGGCTTAAGCGCTACGAGTCGGGCAACCGCGTGGACACGAGAATATGATCGCGCTATGGCTCTGGGCCTGGGCCGTAGATTTTTACCCTGGCGCTCGCAGAGGCTCGCGAAGCGCGGCAATGGCATAACGGGATTAGTTAAGGAATAAAAGGATCGCTATGAATGCAACTGAGCGGGGATTGCCCCCATCCATAATCGCGCTCTTCGCGGTACGGCTCGTGGTGTCGGCGGGCAGCTTCGTCGGCCCCTTCCTGGCCATGATGCTGACCATTAAGCTGGGCTTCGACGAGGCGCGCGCGGGCTTCTTCATGGCCGCCGTATCCGTCGTGTCCGCCTTTGGCTTGGCCTTAGGCGGCAAGCTGGGCGACAGCTTCGGCCGAGCGGGCGTGCTCCGCAGCCTGCAGGCCCTTACCGCTCTGGCTTTTATAGCCTGCGGCATCATAGGCTTTACGAGCCTTACGCCATTTATCATAGCGCTGGCCATGGGCAGCCTGTCGGGTACCTGGCCGGTCATCAACGCGCTGGTGGCGGACCGCGCGCCGGAGGGCCGCCGCAAGGAGGCGTTCTCGCTCTTGTATTGGGGCAATAACATAGGCTTTTCCATAGGGCCCCTGATAGCGGGCTTTCTTTTCGAAAAA
>JBFZES010000013.1:0-5628 GCA_041306725.1 Spirochaetaceae bacterium
ATACGGCTGGAGCGGCTATGATAAGATATCAGCCGATTCCTACCGTAAGGAGCATTGGAAGCTGGGCTATATAGGCTCCATCGATTCTCTATATAAAGACATGGTAGAGATAGCCGGAGAAAGCTATAGCATCCACTACCTTAGGATACCCACCGATCCGGTGAAGTAAACGAGCGCTCGGCGCTAGGCGCGCTCCGCCCAGCGCAGGCGGGCGGCCTTGGAGCGCGGGTTGGCGTAGCGTTCCTCGGGGCTAGCCCGAATATCCTCGTCGAAGATGGCGCGGTAGAGCCCCGCGCTCTTGCCCTCCTCGAAGGAGCGCACTACGCGCGTATCCTCGCCCGAATGGAAGCTGAGTACGGCTACGCGGCCGCCGGGGGCCAGGCAGGCGGGAAGGGCTGCAAGGAAGGAGTCCAGGGCGGCGAATTCCTGGTTTACCGCTATGCGCAGGGCCTGGAAACAGCGGCGTATCGCCTTGACGCGATCGTCCTTGCCGCGGCCCATGCTGCCCAGCAGCTCCCGAAGGAGCCCGGCTAAGTCCTGGGTGCTGTTGAGCGTGCCCCTGCGCCGCGTCATGACTTTCGCTATGGCCTTAGCGTCGGGCTCGTCCGCGTTGGCGGCAAGGAGCTCAGCCAGATCCCGCTCGCTTATGTCGGCAAGCAAGTCGGCCGCGGACCGGCCCTTGCTCTGGTCCATGCGCATATCCAGGGGCCCAAGGCGCTTAAAGGTAAAGCCGCGTTCAGGATCGTCTATCTGCATGGAGGAGAGGCCTAAGTCGGCCAGGATGATCGTGGCGCTAGGCATGCCGGCCCGGCTCAATACGCTGACAAGGGCGGAGAAATTCTCGTTGTACGCGCTAAAAACATCAGGGCCGTAGCCTTCGGCGGCCAGGCGCTTGCAGGTTTTAGGCAATTCTACGGGGTCGGCGTCCAGCCCTATGAGGCGCCCGCCTGGCGTGATGCGGCTAAGGAGCTCGCGCGCGTGGCCGCCGTAACCGAGCGTGGCGTCCACCGCCCGGTCGCCGGGCTGAGGGTCCAGTATCCGCAGTATTTCCTCGACGCATATGGAGCGGTGCGTGCCTGCCGGGGTGTCCCCGCGCGCGAGCACTTTTTCCACGTCGGGCCGATACCGTGCCGGATCATGCTCCTTGTATTTCTCTGCAAAACTCCGCGGATGCGTGCCCCGGTAGCGAGGCCTGCGCTTATGCGGACTTTCAGGCTGCTGCTCGTCCATGTGACCTTCTTTAGGCTATCCATTCTGACAGAAAACAGGGGGGCGGTATACGGGCAGTCCGGCGGCCGCTTGCCCCGGGCCTTGCCGCCGGGGCGACTACTTGAGCCGCAAAGCCTGCCAGATAAGGGGATCCTCCTGCCCTAAGCGCCAGAAGCCTATGTTCGCGACGCCTTCCTTCTGATACGCCTCCCCGCGCAGGCGGGTCGAGTACGCGTCATCGAAGTACATGATGAGATTGACGCTTTCGCTGAAGCGGAAGTAGGGTATGCCCTCGGCGTTGCGGACGGGAGCCACGCCCAGCTCGGCCATTTTCTGGTTGGCGCTAGAATGCTTATAAGCGCCGGCGGGGCTCTTGTCGCCCCAGGCCCTGCCGTAGAAGGGCATGCCCATGATGAGCTTGGATGGCCCGACCGTAGCCGCCGCCCAGGCGGCCACCCTGCTTGCCCATCCTATCGACGATACGGGGCCGGCCGCGCTGCCGCTCCAGTGCTCGTCATAGCTCATGACGAACACCCGGTCCGCTATGGCGGCGAGCTTGGCGTAATCGTAGGCGTCGTCCAATTTTCGGGTACGGGCGGGCACGCACACCGAGAGCGTTTTCGTCCCTATGGCCTTTTTTAGCAGGCGCAGGAATTCGAGGAAGGCGGGGCCGTCGTCGGCCCGTATAAGCTCAAAGTCTATATTCACGCCGTCATAAGGCTTGGCCGCGGCCGCGAGGTCCTTAATAAGCTTGTCCCGGAGGGGATAGGCGGGGTTGAGCACGAAGTGTATGAGGGCCTGGTTGGTCACTTCGGCGAGCACGAGGTGCTTGCGCGCCTTGATACCCGAGAGGCGATCCGCAGTGGGCGTGCCGTAGAGCTCGCCCTTGCTGGATATGCGGGCGGAGAAATAGGCTATGTCGCTTATGGGCGCGGAGGCGGGCAGGAAACGCTCCTCGCCCGCCATGAGGTAGGCCCATACTTCCGTGAATGCCAACGGGGGCCGGTCAAGGTTTTCAATCGCGAGCCCGGTAAGGCCGGGCAGCTCGCTGGCTATGAGGAGGGGCACCGTAGGGCCGGCCTGGGCCTTGAGCGGCAGGCAGCAGGCTAGGGAGAAAGCAAGGGTAAGGCTTATCGCTGAATAAGGCGTGGTGTTCATCGGTGCTCCTGCCTTAAGTGTCGGCGCGGCGCTTGTCCCTCTTGACCGGGCAGTGGCCGCGCTTGCGCCGCTAAGGCTAAAAAGCTTATTTCAGGTAGATCGACCGGATGACCCCGCCTAAGACCACGCCGTTCTCAACCGTGATGATTTGGGCGTTTATCTCGTAGAAATCGCCCCTCGGGCTTATGCTGCCGGTAACGATAAAGTCCGCGCCGAGCTGCTTGCCCAGCGCCAGCTGGCCGCGGCTGTCCGCGAGGCCGGACAGCTGAAAGGATTGTTCCTCGAGTATGCGGTCAAGGGCGCCGCGGCTGACGAGCTTGGCGCTAAGCCCGTCCTCGCGTATGGCATTGGCCAAACCTGTCGTAAGGGCGTCGATGATATAGTCGCTGCCCGGGCTTACCTTCCCGTTTTCCAGGAAATAGTACACCGCTACGGTACCGGTTCCTTCCTCCGGCAGGAGGTCCGCTAGCTCCCAGGAAAGGTCTTCCAGTTCCGAGGCGGGGTCGGCGATGGTCTGACAGCCAGTGAAGGAGAGGATAAGCGCGATCGATACGCACAGGGCAAGGGCTTTTTTCATACGAGCCTCCATGCCATCAGTATAGAGGCTCCAGCGTTAAAGGCAATATGGCGCAGGCTGGCTACTCTTCCTCTTAATACGAGTTTTCACCTGGCGTTTTCCGTGTTCCGCTTATAGCATAGGAGCGGTGGAGGCAGTTATGGACAGTTCCCCGGAGCCAATGGCGGAGAAGGGGCTAAAGCCGGCGAGCGCTACGGCAGGCGACGCCCTTGCGCTCATCAAGCGCTATCTTGGCCCCTATTGGGGCCGCGGCGCGGGCTTGGCGCTGGCCATCTTTCTCTCCACCGGGCTTACGCTGATAAACCCCCTTATACTCCGTTCGTATATCGACGCCGTGACAGGCGGCGCGTCCGGCCAGGCTCTTTACGGGCATGCCGGCCTCTATATAGCACTCGCGCTGGCCGTTCAACTCCTTGCCGTTAGTTCCACCTGGCTCGGCCAGGACTTAGGCTGGCGCGCCACAAACGCCCTGCGCCTGGACCTGCTCCGCTCCTGCCTGGGCCTCGACCTGGCCTGGCACAAGGATCAGCAGTCCGGGGCTCTCGTCGAGCGTATAGACGGCGACGCCAAGACCCTCATGAGCTTTTTCTCAGACTTTGCCATTCGCTTGGTAGGCAGCGCCCTGCTTTTTATCGGGGTGATCGTGGCACTGTTCATCGAAGACGCGCGGGCAGGCGCGGCCATAGGCCTCTTCGCGGCGCTGTCGAGCCTCTTTCTCCTCAAGGTGGCCATGATCGCCGTGCCGCACTGGGCGGCGAACCGGGCAAAGAGCGCGGAATTTTACGGCTATCTGGGCGAGCGCCTGAGCGGCCGTGAAGACTTGAAAGCCTTGGGCGCCGCCGGCTATGCCTCGGAACGGCTTCGCGCCTTCATACGCGGCTGGTTTCCGCTGCGGCTCAAGGCCAATATCCTGGGCTATTCGCTATGGACGAGCTCGGAGCTTGCCGGAGGCCTTGGCGCCATACTGTCCTTGGGGCTCGGCGCTTACCTGTGGCTGCGGGGCGATATAAGCCTGGGCACGGTGTACCTCATTTATAGCTATACCGACCTCGTGCGCCAGCCCATGGAGCAGCTGCGGGGCCAGCTTGAGAATATGCAGAAGGCCCTGGCCGGCAGCGCCCGTATCCTGGCCCTCCTTGGCGAGCGCTCTACCCTACGCTATGGCGAGGAAAAACTGCCGCCCGGAGCCCTTTCCCTGCGTTTCGAGCGGGTGGTTTTTTCCTATGAGAGCGGCGCCCGGGCGCTGAACGGGCTGAGCTTTGAGCTGGCGCCCGGCGCCACGCTCGGCGTGGTGGGGCGTACCGGCTGCGGCAAGACCAGCCTGGGCCGCCTGGCCCTGCGGCTTTACGACGCGAACGAGGGCAGCGTGCTCCTTAACGGCCGCCCCATAGCCTCGTACGCGAGGGATGAGCTGCGGCGCGGCCTGGCCGTGGTAACGCAGGACGTGGAGCTCGTGGCGGGCACGCTGCGCGATAACGCGCGGCTCTGGGATACGTCCATAGGCGACGAGCGCATCCTTGCCGCCTTTCGCGGGCTGGGACTTGGCTCCTGGCTCGAGGGCTTCCCTAAGGGGCTGGACCATGAGCTTGGCGCGGGCGGCGTGGGCTTATCCGCCGGGCAGGCCCAGCTCGTTGCCATGGTACGCGTATTCCTGCGAAATCCGGGGCTGGTGGTGCTGGACGAAGCCTCCTCGCGCCTGGACCCCGCCACCGAGGCCCTGCTGGACGAGGCGCTCTCGGCCCTGCTGCGCGGCCGCAGCGCCGTCATCATAGCCCACCGCCTGTCAACCTTGGAGCGGGTGGACCACATACTGGTCATGGAGGACGGGCGCGCGGCGGAGTACGGGCCGCGCGGCGCGCTGGCAAAGGACTCGGGCGGCCGTTACGCCGCCCTGCTGCGCGCGGGCGGGCTTGGCCTCGTAGCGGAAGGGAGCCAGCCATGAAAGCCGCTCGCGTCATAGGGCGGCTCATGGCCTACCGCCCCGGCCTCTACCTTGTGAACGGGCTCTTGTGGATGGGCGTGCATGGGGCTTTTATCATCCCAGGGCTGCTGGTAAAGCTCTTCTTCGACGCCTTGGACGGCAGGGCCGGCGTAGGCCTCGGCGCGGCCCTCCTCCTGATGGGGGCTTTCACGCTAGCGCGCATCCTGCATATATACGTTTCCGCCGCCGCCGATATACTGCATCGCTTTACCATGAGCGCCTTGGTGCGCGCCAATGCCTTCGACGCCATACTGGCCAAGCCGGGGGCCGAGCCCCTGGCGGCCAGCCCGGCGGAGTCGCTGGACTATTTGCGCGAGGATGCCGAACAGGTGGAAGACTCCATTAGCTGGACCCTGGACGTGCTCGGATCGGCTGCCTTCACGGCCGCGGCCCTGTATACCCTGTTCCGCATAGATGCCCGGGTAACCCTTATAGCCTTCGCCCCCCTGGTTATCGTGGTGGCCGTGGCCCAGGCCGCGGAGACGCGCGTTACCCGCTACCGGGAGGCCGCGCGCGAGGCCTCCGAGCGCCTGTCGGGGGCCATGGGCGACTCCTTCGCGTGCGTGCAGGCCATCAAGGTGGCCGGCGGCGAGGAGCATGCCCTTGCGCGCCTGGCCGGGCTCTGCGAGCTGCGCAGGAAGGCGTCGCTCAAGGACGGCGTGTTCAACCAGATACTTGATTCGGTCTACCATAATACGGTGGG
>JBFZES010000014.1:0-5040 GCA_041306725.1 Spirochaetaceae bacterium
CGGGAACGCGAGGCGTTGATCTCGTTCACGTTGTTGGCGGTGACGATACGCCAGCGCGTATGCACGAGGGTGTTTACGTTGAGCGCCATATCCAGGCCTTCTATGGTAGCCCGCTTGCTGCCCAGGTACAGGTCGGCGGCGAGGGCGTGGCTAAAGACGGTCATGACGCGCGGCTCGGCCTCCGAACTGTAGAGCAGGGTGCCTTCGTCGTCCAGTATAAGCAGGTGCCCGCCCTGCCCCAGGTTCGACTTCCGCGCCAGGTCGCTTATAGCCAGGTGGTTAAGCTCGATGAGGAGCACGCCTTCCGCGGTAATGCCGCCGTTCAGGTATTCCACGGCCTTGCTTACCGCTATGACGTTCTCGTCGCGGCTCTCCGCTATGCTGGTCTGCGGTTCCGCGTTGAAATGGAACACTTCTTTAAGCTCCAAGGCCGAGCTGAACCAGGCTTTGCGGGCTACGTTATTGCCTATGATAAAATCCAAGGGAGGCCCTATAAGCCGCCGGCCCCTTGCGTCGAACAGGTATACCGATACGACGTCCGCCTTGATGTCGGAATTGGAACGGTAAATAGACCCGAGTTCCCCGGCGTCCCGCTTAAGGTCCAGGTTGAAGGAGTCGAACTGTAAGTAGTTGGCGGTCTCTATGACGCTGTTTATGTAGCCCTCGTAGTTCATGACGATCTGCTTGTTTATCTCGCTGGACTGGCTCACCACGAAGTCCTCGAGCGTGCCGGCGAATACGGCCAGCGAAACGAGCGAGCTGAGCACCACCATGACCGCGGCGACGGCGAGTATGGCCAGGAATATACTCAAGCCTAGGGGGAAGGAGCGCTCAGGCGTGGTCTTCACGGTATTTCTTCGGCGATGAGCCGGTCCATTTCTTGAAGCTGTGGCTGAAATAGTATACGTCCTTGTAGCCGCATTGCGTGGCAATGTCGACGATGCGGTCTCCCGTGGTAGACAGAAGCTCCATGGCGCGCTCCATGCGCACGCCGGTAAGCGCTTTGACGAAGCTGCTGTCGCGGTATTTCCTGAATAGCTGGCTCAGGTAGGAGGGGCTGATGGCCAGTTCCTCGCACAGGCCGTCCAGGGTGAGCTCTTCATCCGCGTAGCGCTTATGGATCAAGGCGCTGGCCCGCTCGAGCACGCGCTGCGAGTTGCCCAGCTTGGCGGCGGCCCCCTTCTGCCGTATCGTGGCGGATACCGTGGACAGCCAGGCGAAGAGCTGCTCTATGCCGCGCATCCTTGAGAGGCTGTCCAGGAGGGTGCCGCCGGTGAGTTCGTCTATGTCGAGTCCCAGCGACGCCGCGTAATTGGCCAGGAGCCCCGCGAGGCTTAGCGCGTACGCGTTTAGGCTGCCGGCTTTCCGCGCTTCGCGCAGCGCGTCCGCCTGTAGCTCTTCTATGCATGCGCTTAAAGCCTCGTCGCTGCCATAGCGCAATTGGTGCTCAAGGTTCTTGGCGTCGCCCTCGGGCAGCCGTAGGAACCCGGCCTCCCTGTCGCCCGCCTGGCCGAAATGGCTTACGGGGCTGAGGGCGCCGAAGCGCCCCGATGACAAGGCGCTGGCCGCTTCTTCGTAGGCTTTGGCCAGCTGCCTGAAATCCTTGTGCGCCGCGCTTACCCCTATGCTCACCCGCACGGACATGAACTGTTCGGTGCTGCGGGCCATGCGGGTAAGCAGGGCGTCGATGGCGCGCGCGAAGTCGTTTCCTTTTTCCTTGACCACGAAGGCCGTGCCCTCGTGGAACAGGAAGCAGTAGTGTTCCAATTCCTCCTGATCCAGGAGGGCGCTGAGCCTTGAGCGTACGGAGAGCTTGAGCTTCTCGAACTCTATGATGCCCCAGCCCTCGGGATTACGTTCCGCCACGGCGAAGGCCACCACGTAGCGGCTTTCGTCCAGGGACACGCCGTAGCCCCGCAGCTGCTCTATATCGTCCTTGCTTCCCGCGTTGCCGGAGGCCAGAAGCGATACGAAGCAGTTCTCTATGATCAGCGGTATGCTCTGTTCATACTGCTTTTGAATTTGCTCGCGGCTATAGTTTTCGCGTATCTCGTCGTCCAGCTCGCGCTTGAGCTTATGGAGGAAGGCCGCTATGTCGTCCTGGGTTAGGGGCTTGGTAAGGTAGCTGCGCACGCCGAGCTCTATGGCTTCGCGGGCATAGTCGAACTCGTCGAAGCCCGTAATGAAGCCTATGCGCACGGTAGGGTGGTCGCGTCGTATGATGCCCGCGAGCTCTATGCCGTCGATGTAGGGCATCTTTATATCGGTGAGCACCACCTGCGGCGCGTGCTTCTCGATGAGCTCGAGCGCGTCATAGCCGTTGCCCGCGGTAGCGGCTACGACGAAGCCGCTTTCCGCGGATATTTTGGAGGATATCCGCCCGCGCACCTCGTCCTCGTCGTCTACCAGGATAATTTTATAGGGTTCCGCCACGGATCCTCCGAAAGCATGCGTTAGCCGCGTCAGTATACCATGGGAGGCCTTGGCTTGGTTAAGGGGTGCCGATGGGAATATTGACTTTATGTTTAGAGTGCTGTACATTCCGTATATGAGAACAAAAGAAAGGGCTGGCGCCAACGCGTTGAGCCTCTCTCCCCTGGGAAGGCTGGCCGTCGTTATTGGAAGGCGATCGGTACACGATTTCATGGAATTCGGCAGGGAGCGAGGGCTCTCCCTTTCCCAGCTGAGCGCCTTGCAGGCGCTCTATCACCGGGGAACCCTGGCGGTAGGCGAGCTAGGCCGCTTTTCGCCCGGGGGCCGCTCGGCGCTTAGCCAGCTTGCCGATGGGCTGGTTTCCGCGGGCCTCGTTACCCGGAGCGAGGCCGCGGGGGATCGTCGCCGCAAGCTTGTCGCGCTTACGCCTGAGGGCAGGGCCCTCGTAAAAGAAGGCATAGCCCGGCGTACGGCCTGGGCCGAAGACCTTGCCAAGAGCCTCGATCCGGAAACCCTAAGCGCGGCCGCCCTGCTGGCCGACCGTATCGACGGGCTCGAGCCCTAGCCCGGTTCTCGCCGCCATCGAGCTCCGCGTTAGGGGCTGAATCATTCTCGGACTAAGGAGCTTTGTATGCTATTGATCGTCGCCATCGTATCCATGCTTGTCGCCGTCACCTTCTATACCCTGGGCGTATGGGGTGAAAAACGCGCGGGAAGGCTAAGTCCTAGGTTCTTGAGCCTTTTTTGGCTGGGCCTGGTCTTCGACACGGCGGGCACCGCCGCCATGTCAAAGATAGCCGGGTCGTTCTCGTTTAACGTCCATGGCGTAACCGGAGCCATAGCCATCGTGCTTATGCTGGCGCACGCGCTCTGGGCATCCGTCGTGCTGGCGAGGCGGGACGAGAAGGCCATGACCGGCTTCCACCGCTATAGCGTCGTGGTGTGGTCCATCTGGCTCGTGCCCTTCTTCAGCGGCATGGCACTAGCCATGCTGCGCTAGCGTAGCGGCGCTTAGCGCGGCATATTCGCCAGGCCGCCGGCGTTCGTTACGTCGGTAAAGCCCGCTGCCTTTAGCATGCGGGCGGCCTGGGCGCTCCTTGAGCCGGAGGCGCAGTATACGACCAGGCTCTTGCCCTTCGCGCCAAGCTTTCCCATGCGAGGGCCGAGCAGGTCCAACGGTATATTGCGAGCCTTGGGATAGGCGCCCGAGGAGAATTCGCCTGGGCTGCGCACGTCGACGATAGTAGCGCCTCCGGCTATCTTTTCTAGCACGAGCCGAGAGTTGGCCGCGTGGCCGGGGCCGAAGCGCTTCCAGGCAAAGAGGAGGGCGATTCCTACTGCGAGAGCCAGTATAGTATTCGTATCCAAGGGGCTTCCTTCCGATCCGCTCGCCGCCGCGAGTCGCAGTTATGCGGATGTTCTAATATAGTATGCATACTATATTAAAGGCATGTAATTGTTCAATCGCTATATGGCCAATCAAAGCGGGGCTAGCCGCACGGGCCTTAAGCCAGGCGCAAGGCTCAAGGCCCTAGGCGATAGAGGGCTTCCCCTGCCGTCGCGAAGGCGCGCCGATTTACGGCCCCAAAGGATTAAATATTCCTTATATTCTCAGTATCGCAGGTATTGGCTAGCTTGAGGCGCTTGTGCGCAATAGGAGCCGCCCCGCTTATGCGGGTTTAGCCTTGAATGCGCGCAAGGAGGAACATGCATGTCGAACACCGTAGTCGTATACGTGACCAGGACGGGGAACGCGCGGCGCATAGCCGAGCGCCTAGCGGCGCGGCTTCACGGGAAAGCCTTTCTCATCGAAGACAAGGTGAACCGCATGGGTTTTTGGGGTTACCTCAGGGCAGGATACCACTCATCGACCAAGAAGGCGACGCCCATCGGCGATCCTGGCGTCGACTTGTCCGCGGCCGATACCGTGGTTATGGTACAGCCCATATGGGCTTCCGGCGTCGTGCCTCCGCTTCGCAGCTGGCTTAGGGCCCATAATTCCGAGCTTAAGGCTAAAAAGCTGGGCCTCTTCACCGTCTGCAAGGGCAGCGACGCCGGGCAGGTGCTAAGCGCCTTCGAAGGCGAATTCATGCCCTTGGCCGCTTTCGGCTCCATCAAGGAGCTCGATGGCGAGCGGGCGCAGGATGATGCCTTCGAAGGTTTCGTCCGTTCTCTGGCCTAAGCGCCCGCCCGCGCTCAATGCATCATATGGCTTGAGCCGCTTACCCCATACCAGTCCTTGAGCCAGGTTTCCATGCGCTCGATTTCCGCGTTCTGGGCTTTGATAATGCCGCGCGCGAAGTCGGCCATCTCGGGGCGCACGGGGAATCTTGCCTTGAGTAGCCCGTCCGCCATCATGACGGCCATGCGGTGGTGCATGATCATGTCTTCAAGGTAGGAACGGTCGGCCCTGTCGGCGGAGAGCCCATCGACCGGCCGCATCATGGGAGAGTATGCGGCTTTCGTGCTCTTGCCTGGGTACCAGGCTTGCAGCCACTCGTTCATGAGCGCGATTTCTCGGGCCTGGTCGCTCGCTATCGTATCGACGAAGAGCTTCAGTTCAGGTCTTTGCGTCCTTGCGCCGGCGAGCAGAGAGCTGTCCACGGC
>JBFZES010000015.1:0-5165 GCA_041306725.1 Spirochaetaceae bacterium
CATCCTCTCAAGCATTAAGGACATCACCGACAGCGTCGTCGTGTCCGAACGCATACTGTCCAGCGTGGCCGAGCCTTTCATACTGCGTTCCAAGGTAAAGACCGCCGGAAGCAGGGTAAGCGTAGGCGTATCGATAGGCGTAGCCATCATACCGGACCACGGCCGCACCATAGAGGAAGCCACGAAGAGCGCGGACATAGCCATGTATTGCTCCAAGGAAGACGGCAAGAACCGCTACACGCTCTACGACCCCGAATTTTCCGAGAAGGCCACGGAGCGCTGGCGCATAGAGCAGGAAATAAAGACCGCGCTCGGCAGCGGCGGCTTTAAGCTCTTTTACCAGCCCATCGTGGGCAGCGACGGCAAGCTGCGGGGCATGGAGGCCCTGGCCCGCTGGCAGCGGCTCAGCGGCGAGCATATAGCCCCTTCGGTCTTCATACCGATAAGCGAGGAAAACGGCATGATCGTGGCGCTCGGCGAGTGGGTCATGCGCCGCGCCTGTTACGATACCCATCGCCTGCATCTCAAGGGCTTCCCGGGCATATACGTGTCGGTAAACGTGTCGAGCAGGCAATTCGAGCAGCCTGGCTTCGTCGACGTGCTGGAAGGCATCGTGCGCAGTTCGGGGCTCTCGCCGTCCAAGCTCAAGATAGAGCTTACCGAGTCCACCATCATGCACAGCACCAAGGACGCCATCGAGAAGATAAACGAGATCAAGCGCCGGCTGCCCGGCGTGGCCTTCATGGTGGACGATTTCGGCACCGGCTATTCCTCGCTCTCGTACCTTTCGCGCTTGCCCGTCGACGCGCTTAAGATCGACATATCCTTCGTGATGAACCTCGCGGAGCCGCAGAATGAGAAGGTGGTCAATGCCATCATTAATCTTGGCCACAGCCTTCAGCTGGATATCGTGGCCGAGGGCATAGAGACCCGGGCTCAATGGGATTATTTTAACGAGCGCAAATGCGGCTTTATGCAGGGATATTTCTTCCACAAGCCCGCACCCCTCGAAACCATAGCCGCGTTCCTGGCCAAGAAGCGCGCCGCTAAGAAGCTCGCTTGACGCGCAGTATACCAATCGGTATACTGCGCGGGTGGAAGTAGAAGCCGACAACAGGAACACGCTGCTCAAGAAAGCCTCTGTGCTCTTTTCGGAGCGCGGCTACGACGCGGTTTCGGTATCCGAGATCGTGGACGCCGCGATGGTGACGAAACCTACCCTGTACCACTATTTCGGCTCTAAGCGCGGGCTTTTAGACGCCCTTATCGCCGAGCGGGGAAAGCCCTTCCTCCTTGCCGGCGAGGCGGGCCGGGGTACCGGCGCCGACGTAGGCATGGGGCTTGAGCGCATAAGCTTCGCGCTGCTGCGGGCCAGCAGGGATGACCCCGTATTCGCGCGCCTTCGCCTCTCCTTGAGCTTCGGCCCGCCTTCATCAGAGGCATGCCTGGCCGCCGGCGCCTTTAACCTGGCGTTAAGGGAAGCCCTCGAGAGGTTCTTCCTAGAGGCCGAAGAGCGGCATGGAAATATGCGCGGCAGGAGCAGGGCCTATGCCACGTCCTTTCTCGGTACCCTCGACGCCTATATAGCTTCTGAGCTGCGCGGAGACCTCGCGCTGGGAGAAGCGGAACTGCGCCGCATCCTGCATCAGTTCATGCACGGCATCTTCTCGTAGAGCGCGCCGCTGTGGGGGCGCCCCGCTACGTACAGTAGCATACCAAGGACTATACCTACCGGTATGTATATACCGATATTTCCATGGAGGAAACGATGAGCCACTGGATCCACACTGCCTTTTTCTACCATGCGTACGCGCTCGGCTACTGCGGCGCCCCCGGGCATAACGGCGGCCAGCCGGCCGCCGGCGACGAGCCGCGGCTGCGGGAGCTCACGAAGCGGCTCGATTCGCTCGCGTCGCTCGGCGTGAACGCCCTGCTCGTAGGCCCGCTCTGGCAATCGGGTTCGCACGGCTACGACAGCGTCGACTATCGCCGCCTCGACGGGCGCTTAGGCTCGAACGCCGACCTTAAAGAGCTTACGGACAAGGCCAAGGAGCGCGGTATGCGGGTGGTACTGGACGCGGCGTTTAACCACGTGGGCAGGGAACACCCCTGGTTCAAGGACCTGCGCGAGAAACGCGAGGCTTCGCCCTACGTATCCTGGTTCGCGGGCGTCGATTTTAGCCGCCCGGGCGAGCATGGCGACGGCTTCGCCTACCAGGGCTGGAACGGCCATAGCTCGCTGGCCAAGCTTGAGCTGCGCGAGCCTGGGCTGCGCCGCGAGCTCATAGGCATAGCCCTTGAATGGATACGCGAGTACGGCATAGCGGGCCTGCGCATGGACGCGGCCGACGTGATGGACAGGCCCTTCCTTGCCGAGCTGTCCGCGGCATGCAAGAACGAAGATCCCGATTTTTGGCTCATGGGCGAGATGGTGCACGGCGATTACCGCGAGCTTGTTGAAAAGGGAAGCCTGGACTCGGTTACCAACTACGAGTGCTACAAGGGCCTGTGGTCCAGCCTGAAGGACAAGAACTACTTCGAGATAGCCTGGTCCCTGAACAGGCAATTCGGCGAGCAGGGGCTCTACCGGGACATGCGGCTGTATAATTTCGTCGACAACCATGACGTGAATCGCGCCGCTACGAGCCTGGGGGACAAAAGGCTCCTGTACCCGCTGTACGCCTTGCTTTTCTCCATGCCTGGGGTGCCTTCCGTCTATTATGGCTCCGAGTTAGGGGCCCTAGGCGAAAGGAGCCATGATAGCGACCGCGCCTTACGCCCCTCCATGGCTAGCCTTGAGGCCGCGCCGCCCGAGCCGGCGCTCAAGGACGCCATAGCGCGCCTAGCCCGAACGCGCATGGCCAGCACAGCGCTGCGGGAAGGCGCGTATAGGCAGCTCTGGGTGTCGCACCAGGGCTTCGCCTTCGAGCGGCGCCTTGAGCGGGACGCCGGGCTGAAGCCAGGCTCGGCACCCGCCGTAATCGTCTGCCTGAACGCCAGCGACAGCCCCATGGACTTCGCCCTTGGCGCTGAGCCCGGCGAGTACGCGGACCTGCTCGACCCGGCTTTCCGCATAGGCTCGCAGGGCAGGAGCATAAACCCTCGCGTGCCCCCCTTTTGGGCCCGCTGGCTCGTTCGCCGGGGCTAGCCGCGTAAAACCGTGCTACACTGAAAGCCAAGGAGCCCTACGCCATGGAACTAAGCGCGCTTGAGCCAAAAGAAGTATGGAAGCACTTTTATACCATATGCTCTATACCCCACCCCTCCCATCATGAGGAAGCGCTCGCCGCGGCTCTCGAGGCCTGGGCAAAGGGCCGGGGCCTAAACCCGAGGCGGGATGAGGCGGGCAACCTCCTCTTCGGCAAGCCGGCGACGCGAGGCAAAGAAGCCAGCCCCGGGGTCATACTGCAATGCCACTTGGACATGGTGCCCCAGGCATCGGGAGACTCGAAGCACGATTTCGCCAAAGACGCCATACGGCCCCGCCTCGATCCAGCCGACGGCGCCTGGCTGATGGCTACGGGTACCACCTTAGGCGCGGACAACGGCA
The DNA here is from genome assembly GCA_041306725.1 of Spirochaetaceae bacterium. GTDB lineage: Bacteria > Spirochaetota > Spirochaetia > Treponematales > UBA12059 > UBA5200. Next base: position 3,551 of record JBFZES010000015.1, read on the forward strand.
TAGGCATGGCCATGGCCCTGGCGGCCATGGAGGACGAAACGCTCGCCCACGGCCCGCTTGAGTGCGTCTTCACGGTGAACGAAGAAGACGGCATGAGCGGCGCCAAAGGGCTCAAGCCGGGCCTTCTTCAGGGTACGGTACTCTTGAACCTGGACGGGGAAGACGAGAGCGAGCTTACGATAGGCTGCGCCGGCTCCATACGCAGCGTTACCAGGCTTTCGCGCGCGGCGGAAAGCGCGCCCGCCTCCTATGCCTGGTACGAGCTCAAACTGTCAGGGCTGCTTGGCGGCCACTCCGGCATGGATATAGACAAGGGCAGGGCCAACGCCTGCCTGGCCCTGGCGCGCATACTCGATAGAAGCGGCCAAGCCCTGTGCATAGGCTCCTTGTATGGAGGCACGGCGTCCAATGCCATACCGCGCGAGGCGAGCGCCGTCATAGGCGTCGCCGAAGGAAATAAAAGCGCGTTTATACAGGCCGTCGACCGCGAGGCCCTCGCGCTCAAGGCCGAGCTAGGCCCTAAGGATCCCGGCCTGCGCCTGGGCATAAGCCCAGCGGCCGCCATGCCCCTGGCTCTCGGCCCCGTGCCCAGCCAGAGCTTCCTCTCGCTGCTGGCGGGGCTGCCCAATGGCCTCTACGCCATGGAAAGCGCTATGCCCACGCTGGTGCGCAGTTCATCGAACCTCGGTACGCTCAGGGCGGGCGTAGAGGGCGATCGCTTTTTCGCTGAGCTCCTGGTCATGACGCGAAGCTCGTCCGACGAGGACAAGGAAGCCTACGCGGCGGCCGTGGAGCGGCGCCTCGCCGAGGCGGAGGCGACGGGCTGGGACCTGGCGATAGCGCGTCCTTCCACGACGCCCGCCTGGAGCCCGAACCCCTCAAGCGCCCTTCTTGCCCTGTGCAAGCGGGTATTCCTTGAGCAGCGGGGAACGGAGCCCGCGGTGCTGACCACCCACGGCGGCCTCGAGTGCGGCATATTCCGGCCGCTCTTTCCCGCCTGGGACATGCTATCCATAGGCCCGACCATACGGAACCCGCACTCCCCCGACGAGCGCCTGCACGTGGCGTCCGTGGGCCGCAGTTACGCGTACTTAAAGAGGCTCATAGAGGCTATTTCAGGCTGAACGAGCCCTTCTCGTCGAAGCTCAAGGCTATGGCTTCCTTGCGTATATCGTCGGGAAGCTTGAGCGAGGCCGAGCCCTTTACCCTAAAGTCCCCCTTCTTGCTCGAAAAGAGCGCGCGCACGTTCTTGGACAGAAGCTTGGAACTGAAACTGTTCGTTACCGTCACCAGGATGCGCTGCCCGTCGCGCTTTAGCTCGGAACTCTTGCCGAGCACGAGGCTCTCGCCGTTGATAAAAAGCTCGTAGTCGAGCGAATTGAAGGACAGGGGGCCCTTCGCGTCGTTCTTTATCTCGATGGTGTAGCTGAGCTTAAGCGGCAGGTCCAGCTCTGAGGGGTCTATGGCCTGGGCTGAGGGCGCCTTGCCCGACAGGATATCGCTAAAGGCGGAACGCGCCTTCTCCGCGTCCACTTTCTTGCCCGCCTTTAGGGCGGCCGCGCTTATTTCGGCGGCGCTCGGCGGGGTGACGGTAAAGCCGACGATGGCTATGCTG
>JBFZES010000016.1:0-9904 GCA_041306725.1 Spirochaetaceae bacterium
ATTTTCCGCACGACCTGCTGTTAGAGACCCTTTCCTACGAGGAGACGAGGCAGTATGGGCGCAACGTGGCGGGAGCGGCGCTAGCCTACGCGGCGCTCTATGGAGAGGATGACGTGCGGAAGTTCCTGGCGTATATACTGGGAGAAGAATGAAGGGCTAGAAGCCGGGGCTTAGGCGGCCAGGGATAGGAGCATGCCGGGCACCACGCCCGCGGGCTTGGCGTAGGCGGCCGCGCCATTAGGCGCATGCGCGTCGCTGGCGGCCAGGCTGTCGTGGAGCATCTTCCCGTACTCCTGAATGAGGGCGTCCAGGCGCTCCTCGCGCTCGCCGAAGCCGGGGAGCCGTTCATCCGCCACCTGCTTGCGGGCAGAGCGCAGCCTATCGATGAGCACGTCGAGTATCTTGAGCTTATCGAGGGAATACACCGAAGCGGTGGCCACGGCCGAGCCCGCCACGTTCTTGAAATTGGCGTAAGGCAGCTGGGCGGGGGTAACGGGCACGGCAACGCGTCCGGACGCGATACCGGCGCCGTATAAATATGAATAAGGAAGATAGTTCGATACATGCGCTTCCATAGTCACGCTCCACATTCCGTATATCTTAAGTATCGGAAGGTTTAGCGCGCCGTATTAGCGCCAGTGATGCCCCTAGGGGCTAGGCTTGGCGGCGGCTTTATTGAGCCGGTCGTTCACCGCCCTGCCCAGGCCTTCGTCGGGCAGGCGCTCGGCCCAGAGTTCGTCCCAGTCGCCAAGGTCCAGGCTGTGAAGGCGGTCGAAGAGGGCGGCGGCGGCCTCTATGGGATCCCTGCCGGGCGACAGGTCCACCACGCGGGCAAAGACGCCGCGTTCCTCGCAGCGGCGCAGCGAGAGCTCGCCAAAGCAGAGCGCCGCGGCCCTGCCCGAGGGCTGGGCCTCATGGAGCCTGCCGGCTTCCGCCACGCGCAGGGGGCGCCGCGGCGCGTAATGGCTGGGCAGCTGCCCCGGCGCGCGCGGGCTCGAGCCGACGCGGTCGAAGAGCTCCACGCCGGGCGCAAGCTCGCGCAAGAGCTCGAGAGACACGCCTCCGGGCCTGAGCACGAGGGGCGGCCGCTCGGACAGATCCAGCACGGTGCTTTCAACGCCCACGGCGCAGCTGCCGCCGTCCACGATATAATCGACGCGATCGCCGAGGTAGGCGGCGACGTGCGCGGCCTTCGTGGGAGACAGGCGGCCGAAGGGATTGGCGCTGGGAGCCGCCACGGGCACGCCGGCCAGCCGTATGATTTCCCTGGCCACGGGATGGGCGGGGCAACGCACGGCCACGGTGGCCAGGCCGCTCGTGGCGAGGTCGGGCACGCAGTCCTTCTTGGGCAGAACCAGCGTCAGCGGTCCCGGCCAGAAGCGCTCCATAAAGGCGCGGACGTAGAGGGCGCCCAATTCGGCCACTTCTTCGGCGGCCTCCGGCCTGGCAACGTGAATGATGAGCGGATCGAAGCTCGGCCTGTCCTTAGCCGCGAATACGCGGGCAAGCGCGCGGGTATCCCAGGCATTAGCGCCTAAGCCGTAAACCGTCTCGGTAGGTATGGCAACGAGGAGGCCGTCGCGTATGGCCTTGGCGGCCACGTCCAGGTCCGCAGGGCTGGTGGATAGTATTTTCATCGTGGGCTCAGGCTTTGGGAAAGCCCGATGGGCGGCCTTCAAGGCCCGCCCAGTCGGCGCGATCGGCTTGTTCGCCGCGATCGATCAGATCGGCGCGATCGATCAGATCGCGATGTTCCAGGTAGCCTTCCGGCCCGTATTCTTCGAGCGCGGCGGCCTTGGCCAGCACTTCGCTTTCCATCGCCTGGGCATAGCGGGCCAAGGCATCGGCTAGGGGCCCTCCCGCCGCGGCTATGATGCGCGCGGCTAGGAGGCCCGCGTTCTTGCCGCCGTCTATGGCCACCGTCGCCACCGGCACGCCGCCAGGCATCTGCGCGATCGACAGCAAAGAATCGAGGCCGTCCAGGGTCTTGGTGCGTATGGGCACGCCTATGACCGGCAAACCGGTAAGAGCCGCCACCATGCCGGGCAGGTGGGCCGCGCCGCCAGCCCCGGCTATGATGACCATAAGGCCGCGTTCGCGGGCCGTTTTCGCGTACTCGTACATGCGCGCGGGGGTACGATGCGCCGATACCACGGTCAGCTCCCAGGACACGCCCAATTGATCGAGCAGCTCGGCGGCCGGCTTCATGGCGGGCAGGTCCGAATCGCTGCCCATGATTATGCCCACGAGGGGGCGGCTTTTGTCGCTATTCATCGGCCTGATTATACGTCCTTTCTTCATTGCTTCGCAATGCGCTATAGTATAAGCGGTCACTCGCGCCAATCCGCGTCGCTCCGCGGGGCGAAGGATGGCGCGATTGAGGATAAGGGTGGAAACAGTGTTCATAGTATGGTTTTCTGGCCTGGACCATGTGTTGCAGGCATTTTTGGCTACGCTCTTTACCTGGGGCGTTACCGCGCTAGGCGCGGGCATGGTGTTCTTCTTTAAATCCATTAACCGCAAGGTGCTGGACGGCATGCTCGGCTTCGCCGGCGGCGTCATGATAGCGGCCAGCTTCTGGTCGCTGCTCGCGCCGAGCATAGAAATGGCCGAATCCGAAGGCCTGCCCGGCTGGCAGCCCGCGGTCATAGGCTTCCTGCTCGGCGGGTTCTTCCTAAAGCTGGTGGACAGGCTTATTCCCCATCTCCATATCGGCGCGCCCATGAAGGACGCGGAAGGCCCCAAGACGCAATGGCAGCGAAGCGTGCTGCTCGTGCTGGCTATAACGCTCCACAACATACCCGAAGGCTTGGCCGTGGGCGTAGCCTTCGGCGCGCTCGGCGCAAACATAGGCTCGGCCACGCTCGCGGGAGCCATCGCCTTGGCGCTCGGCATAGGGCTGCAGAATTTCCCGGAGGGAGCCGCGGTATCCATACCCCTGCGTAGGGAAGGCATATCGCGCGGGAAAAGCTTCTGGTACGGCCAGCTCTCCGGCGTCGTGGAGCCCATAGCGGGCGTGTTAGGCGCGGTGCTGGTGCTGGCCATGCGGCCCATCCTTCCCTACGCGCTCGCCTTCGCGGCGGGAGCCATGATCTATGTGGTGGTGGAGGAAGTCATACCCGAGTCCCAGGGCTCAGGCAATTCCGACATATCCACCATAGGAGCCCTGCTCGGCTTCGCCCTCATGATGTTCCTCGACGTCGCGCTGGGCTAAGCGAGGACCGATTAGCCCTTGACCCCGTCCGGCCCCGCGGGCATACTGGCTTTGCCCGTAGGGCCTTCTCGGCCGGCGGCTCAAATTTGAGCGCGCCGCGAGAAGCACTGCGGACGGGTGCCCCGGAACGAGTATCGTAGCCGGGCAAGAGGGGGAATCCGGTTCAATGCCGGAGCTAGCCCGTAACTGTATGCGCGAGGCCGCCAGCGGCGGCCGTTGAGCGCGAGCCAGGATACCCTGCCCGTCCTTAATGTCGCATTGGAACGCTTCGTGGTACAGGCGTCGAGCGATAGTCCGTTAGGACGGGGTTCCCGCGCTCCGCCTTTATACGGCCCATCAATCGCATTACCCAACCAGAACCGTTCCTCCTAGCCCGCATAGCGGGACAGAAGGGGGACGTCCATGAGAAGGACACTCGTTATTTTAGCGGCGGCTCTATTTGCCGCGTCGGCCGCCTTTGGCCAGCAACTGTCGTTTAGCGACGCGCGCGGCGCTACGATAAGCATGCAGGGCAAGGCCCTGCGCGTGGTATCGCTGGCGCCCGCCCTTACCGAGATGCTCTACGCGTCGGGCGCGGGGGCCGCGGTAGTGGGGGTGACGAGCTACTGCAACTTTCCCGCCGCGGCCGACGCGCTGCCCGAGATCGGCGGCTATTCGCCCGATACCATAAGCGTAGAGGCCATCGTGGCGCTCAAGCCGGATCTCATACTCGGCGAGCGCGGCGCCCATGGCCAGCTGGCCGAGCAGTTCGCCAAGGCGGGCCTGCGCTTCGCCGCCTTTGAGCTCAAGGACTTCAACGCCATATATGAGGCGATAAGCCTCATAGGCAGCATAGCCGGCGACGGTTCCACGGCCCTCAAGCAGGTAAACTCGATGAAAGCCCGCCTCAAGGCGGTTGCCGCCAAGACCGGCGGCCTCGCGGCCAGCGCCAGGCCCCTGGTGTTCTGGGAAGTATGGGACGAGCCCCTCATGACCGCGGGCCCTAAGACCTTCATAGGCCAGGTGCTGAGCGCCGCGGGGGCGCGCAACGCCTTCGCCGACGTGAAGCAGGATTGGCCGGTAATAAGCTTTGAAGAGATCGTGATGCGCAAGCCAGACTTTATCATGGCCTCCGATACCCACGGCATAGCCCTCAGCCCCGAAAGGCTGGCGGCAAGGCCGGGCTGGGCGGGCTTATCCGCCGTAAAGGAACGGCGCATTATCCTGCTCAACGGCGACATCGTTTCCCGGCCCGGCCCGCGCTTCGTGGAAGCCGTGGAACTGGCCGCCAAGGCCCTGTACCCGGGGCTCTTCTAGATGCACCTGCCGTCCCGCGCCCGCGCGCGCAAAAACGCCGCGGCCTTCGCGCTCATAGGCGCCTGCGCGGTCCTTGCCTTCGTGCTCTCCGTGGGCATGGGAGCCGTGGCGCTGTCTCCGCTCGAGGTGCTGGACGGCCTCTATGGCATGGCCTTGGGCCGCGTAGCCGAGCCTGCCCAGGTAATCGTGGGCCTGCGCCTTACCCGCGCCCTGCTGGCGGCCGCGGTGGGCGCTTCGCTCGCGTCCGCGGGAGCCGTGCTTCAGGGGCTCTTTCGGAACCCGCTTGCCGACCCCTATGTCATAGGCAGCTCCAGCGGGGCGGCGCTCGGCGCCGTGCTGGCCATGACCTTCGGCGCCCAAGCCAGCGTAGGGGGCTTTTCCCCCATAGGCGGGGCGGCCTTCCTTGGCGGTTTGGGAGCTACCCTCCTCGTCTACCTTATAGCCGGCGCCTCGCGCATACGCTCCGACGCGGCCAGCCTCCTCTTAGCCGGCTCCGCGCTGAGTTCCCTCATATCGGCCTGCGTGTCCATCGTGCTTGCCCTGAAGGACAAGGACCTCCATCAGGCCTGGTTCTGGCTGCTCGGCGGCTTTTCGGGCCGCGGCCTGCCCCAGCTCGGCGCGGCCGCGCCTGGCATGCTCATCGGCTTTTTTTCCGCGCTGGCCGCCTCCCGCGTGCTGGACCTCTTGGCCGCCGGCGACGAAGAGGCGCGGAGCCTGGGGCTGTCGCCCGTGGCGGCCAGGCTGCTAATAGGCGGCCTCGCGGCCCTATCGGTATCCGCCTCCGTATCGGTGGCCGGGGCCATAGGCTTCGTGGGGCTCGTGTCGCCGCACCTGGCGCGGCGCTTCGTGGGGCCCGCCCACCGCGCCCACATACCCGCGTCGGCCATCATAGGCGCGGCCATGCTCCTCCTATCCGACGCCGTATCGCGTACCGTATTCGCGCCGGTGGAAATGCCCGTAGGCGCGGTTACCGCCCTCATAGGCGCTCCGTTTTTCCTCTACAAGATAGCCCGCAGGGGCCTGGAGTCCGCCCGATGAGCCCCGCGAAAACCGGCCGCGCCGGGAACGCGCCCCTGATGGAGGCCATCGCGCTCGATGCGGGCTACCGGGCTCAGCGCGGCCTTCCAGGCGCCCGGGATAAACTCGTCGTGCGGGCCGCGAGCTTCCGCGCCCTCCCCGGCAGGCTCTTGGCCATACTGGGGGCGAACGGCTGCGGCAAGACCACCCTGCTCAAGACCTGCATAGGGCTCCTTCCTCCGCTCGGAGGCCGCGCGCTCCTTGCAGGCCAGGACTTGGCATCCTTAAACCCGCGCAAGCGCGCCCGCATCGTGGCATGGGTGCCGCAGCAATCGGAATCGGCCTGGTCCTTCACGGCTCGCGAGGTGGTTAGCCAGGGCCGCTTCGCCTCGCTGGGTCCCTTCGCGCCTTTTAGGCCGGAGGACGAGGACGCGGTGGACGGCGCGCTTGAGGCCCTCGACCTGCGCGAGCTTGCCGAACGAAGCTTCTCCCGCTTATCCGGCGGCGAAGCCAGGCGCGTGCTCATAGCCCGCGCGCTAGCCCAGGATACGCCGCTCTTAGCCCTGGACGAGCCCGCCGCGCACCTGGACCCAGGCCGGCAGATGGAGCTCATGGATACGCTGGCGGCGCTGGCCAAGGCCGGCAAGGCCGTGGCCGTGAGCCTGCATGACGTGAATTCAGCGCGGCGCTACGCCGACGACGTGCTCCTCATAGACCGGCAGGGGCGCTGCTATTTCGGCCCTCCCGAAAGCGTGCTCAGCCCCGAGCGCATCGAGGACGCCTACGACACCAAGTTCCTCCATGGCGACCACGCGGGCTACGGGCGCTTCGTCCTGCCCCTGGCGCGCAAGAAGAAAGGCAAACCATTATCATGACGCTTAGCGAAAAAACCGGCTCAGGCGATAGCCAAGCCATACGAGAGGCCATTCAGGCGCGCCTGGACGACCTTACCAAGCCCAAGGGCAGCTTAGGCAAGCTCGAGGACTACGCAGAAAAGCTCGCGCTCATTCAAGGCCTCGTGCCGCCGCGCATACGCCGCAAGGCCGTATTCGTGCTGGCCGGCGACCACGGCGTAAGCGCAGAGGGCGTATCGCTCTACCCCAAGGAAGTAACCGCGCAGATGATGCATAACTTCATGGCGGGCGGGGCGGGCATAAACGTGCTGGCCAGGGCCTGCGGCTTCGACCTATACGCCGTGGACGCGGGCGTGGACGCCGACCTGCCTCCCTGGCCCCTCAGCGGCGCGGCCAAGGCGGGACAAGGCGGACATGCGCCCGGCTTCTTTTCCATGAAGGCGGTAAGGGGCACGAAGAACTTCGCCAAGGAGGCCGCGCTGAGCCCGGCGGAATTCCAGGCCTGCCTGGACAATGGCGCTCGCTTAGCCGAATTCGCCGCGGCGGAAGGCTACGACATGGTGGCCGTAGGAGACATGGGCATAGGCAACACCGCCAGCGCCGCGGCCCTGCTCGTCGCCTACGGCTTCGACCCCGAGCAGATCATCGACCGCGGCACCGGCATAAGCGACGATATGCTCGAGCGCAAGCGTCGGGTAATCATGGACGCCGTGCGCGAGCGCGGCCCCTTCGGCGATGGCCGGGAGGGCGCGGCCGCCATAGGGGCGGCCTTTGCCGGGGCGGAACTGGCTACGGCCGCCGGGCTCATGCTGGCCCTGAAGGGCCGGGGCATAGCCTGCATGATAGACGGCTTTCCCATAACGGCGGCCGCGGCCATAGCCTGGAAGCTGGAGCCTGGCCTTGGCGCCTACTGTTTCGCGGGGCACCAGTCGCGGGTAAAGGGCCACAAGCCCGTGCTCGATGCCATGGGGCTCGATCCCGTCGTTTCCTTGGACATGCGCTTAGGCGAAGGCAGCGGCGCGGTCATAGGCGGCTTCATCGTGGAGCTTGGCGCGCGCATAGCCGGCGAAATGGCCCGTTTCTCGGAGCTCGCCGTATCCGCGGCGCGCGACGAGAAAGACTACTAAGCCCATAGCCAAGGCCGAGCGTTTGCTATTGAAAAGTCGCATTAAATATACGAAAGTGGCTATGTACATACTCTGTGGAGGTTACCCATGGCCAAGAGGCGCGCCTTAACCATTCGATTCAAGCTTGTGTTCTTTTTGATGCTCTCGCTCGGCGCGGTATTCGGCGTCGCGGGCTTCCTCGTAGTAAGCAGGGTGTACGACCTGAACAAGTCGATGGCGCAGCTGTATATGGAGAGCCTCTCGCGCGAATACGCCAACAAGGCTGACGCCCTGCTGGAAATTCCGCTCGATTCGGTACGGGCGCTCGCTAGCGGCATGGGCATGTACAGCGCCGTCCCTGCCGAACTGCGCCGCGAGGCCCTCATGGCCATGATCAAGCCGGTCGTAGAGGACAACCAGCAGTTCTTTGGCATATGGACGCTGTGGGAACCCGATGTCCTTGACGGGGGCGACGCGCGCTACGCGGGACGCTCCGGCCTGGGCAGCGACCCCGCCGGCCGCTTTACGCCCTATTTCGTGCGGGTGGAAGGGGCTATTGCGCTGGAGATACCCGAGGCTTCAGGCGGTTACGCGGCCGATTACTATACCATGCCGCGCGATACGCGCAGTGAATACCTGACCGAACCCTATCTGTTCCCCGTCCAGGGCAAAGAGCTCCTCATGATCACCGCCGCCGCGCCTATCATAGTGGACGGAAAATTCCTGGGCGTGGTAGGCATCGATATACTCACCGACAGCCTGAACGAGGAACTGAGCAAGCTGGCGCTCTACAAGACGGGCTTTGGCAGGCTCATATCCAACGACGGCACCGTGGTAACCCACCCGGAGGCCACGCGCATAGGCAAGAAAGCGCCTGAATGGGCCGGCGAGGAGCGGGAGGGCATCATGAGCGCCTTGGCCTCGGGCCAGTCCTTCACGCGCATGAGCTACTCGATTGCCCTTGAGCGCAACACGCTTAAGAGCTTCGTGCCCATATTCATAGGGGAATCGGCTAAGCCCTGGATGTACGGCACGGTGGTTCCCGAAGAGGAAACCTATGAGAAGGTAGTGAACGTACTCATTACCATTATAGGCATCATGGCCATTGGCCTCATACTCGTGCTCCTGGCCGTATGGTTCTTAAGCGGCAGCATGCTCAGGCCGCTCAAGGTCACCCAATTGGCGCTGAATGAAATAGCCCAGGGCGAAGGCGACCTTACCAAGACCCTGGACGTTAAGTCCAAGGACGAGATGGGCACGCTTGCGGGCAACTTCAATACCTTCGTATCGAACCTGGCCATGATCATAGCGACGATACGGGACGAGCTGCGCAACCTGCAGCAGCTGGGCCAGGAACTATCGAGCAACATGGACCATACCTCGGCGGCCATCATACAGATCAACAGCAATATCGAGAGCGCCGGCAAGTCCTTCAATCAGCAGCATGGCGCCGTGGAAGAGGTAAGCGCCACGGTAGAAGAGATCGTGGGCAATATAACAAGCCTTAACCGCCTCGTGGGCGAGCAGACCGAGCACCTGAGCGCCAGCGCATCGGCCGTTGAGCAGATGGTGGCCAACATGGACTCGATAACCAAGAATATCGATATAAGCATGGAAGCCTTTACCAAGCTGCAGGACGCGTCGGAGCAGGGCTATGACCGGCTCAGCGCGGTAAGCGACACGATAACCAACATAGCCAGCCAATCGCGCGGCCTTGAGGAGACGAACGGCATCATCACCTCGATAGCGTCGCAGACCAACCTCTTAGCCATGAACGCGGCCATAGAGGCCGCGCACGCCGGCGACGCGGGCAAGGGCTTCGCGGTGGTGGCCGACGAGATACGCAAGCTCGCCGAGGATACCGCCGCGCGCTCGCGGGATATATCGTCGGTATTGCAGTCGCTTTCCGACCTCATAGACTCCGCGGTTAAGCTTTCCTCGGACGCCGGCCACTCCTTCGAGTCCATACGCTCGTCGGTGCAGGACGTGTCCACGCGGCAAAAAGAGATACGGAACGCGGTGGAAGAGCAGACCAGCGGCAATCAGGTGGTGCTTGAAAGCGTGGACCGCCTGCGCAGGATAAGCGCTGAGGTGGAATCCGGCTCCAGCGAGATGTCCATGGGCAGCCAGACCATATTGCGCTCGGTGCAGATACTGTCCGACGTGACGGCCGAGGCCCAGCGCTCCATACGCGAGATTAACGAGGGCACCGCGGATATAAACAAGGCGGTTATACAGGTAAGCGAGCTGAGCAAGCAGACCATGAACGGCATAGAGAGCGTGGAGGCGTCCATACGGCGCTTCAAGGTACTCTAGGGGCTTATAGCAGGGCGAGTATCTCCTCGGCGTGGCCTTCGGGCGTAACCTTGGGGAAGGCGTTCTTGACCATGCCGTCCGGTCCTATAATGAAGGTAGAA
>JBFZES010000017.1:0-4505 GCA_041306725.1 Spirochaetaceae bacterium
ACGAAAACGGCGGCAGCACCGGCTCGCGCGGCTGGGGCTACGGCTTTGACCGCGAATTCACCAAGCGCCTCGTGCTCCGCAGCCAGGGCACGGTGCTGTCGGCGCGGCAGCTGCCCACGGCCTCGGTGCCCGGCAAGTATTTCGGCATAGCCCGCTGCTTCCGCTACGACAAGGTAGACGCCACCCACCTGTCGGACTTCTACCAGACCGAAGGCATAGTCTTAGGCGAGGATGTCAATATGCGCACCCTCCTAGGGTTCCTGGAAATGTTCGCCGTGGAAGTGGCGGGAGCCAAGGAAGTGAAGTACGTGCCCGGCTACTTCCCCTTTACCGAGCCGTCCGTGGAAGTGCATATAAAGCACCCGGTGCTCGGCTGGTTCGAGCTGGGCGGCGCGGGCATATTCAGGCCGGAGGTAACCGAGCCCTTGGGCATAACGGTCCCGGTGCTGGCCTGGGGCATAGGCATAGACCGCATGGCCCTTATGGCCCTGGGCCTTAACGACCTGCGGGAGCTATTCAGCTCCGATATCGAGAACGTGCGCCTGCGGCGCGCCCTCGTAAAATAAAAGGAATTACGCTATGCCTAAGATAGAAGTGAACGAGAAGCTGTTCTTCGAGCTGGTGGGGCGGCGCATGGAGCCCGATCGGCTCGAGCGCTCGCTTACCGTGGCCAAGGCCGAACTCGACGGCTTTGGCACGGACGGAGCCGGCCCGTCGGCCGAGCGCACGATAAAGATAGAGCTCAACGACACCAATAGGCCCGACCTGTGGTCCACCGCCGGCGTGGCGCGCCAGCTGCGGGTATACGAAGGCGGCGCTATACCCTCCTACGATTTTTTCTCCCGCGAGGGCGATATGAAGGGCACGGATTACCGGGTAGTGGTGGACGGCTCCATAAAGGGCATACGGCCCTACCTGGCCGCTTTTATCATATCCGGCAAGCCCATAAGCGACGCCATGCTCAAGGACGCCATACAGACCCAGGAAAAGCTCTGCTCCAATTTCGGGCGCAAGCGCAAATCAGTATCCATGGGCCTGTACCGCATAGAGCTGATCAAATGGCCGGTGAGCTACAAGGCCGCCGATCCCGATAGCTCGAAGTTCACCCCCCTCGGCATGACCGAGCCCTTAAGCCTCAGGCGCATACTCGAAGAGCATCCCAAAGGCAAGGAATATGGCCACATCATAGCGGGCAACGAGCGCTTCCCCCTGCTCATGGGCGCGGACGGCGGCGTGCTGTCCATGGCGCCGGTCATCAATAGCGCGGACATAGGGGCCGTACAGGTGGGCGACCGCGACCTGCTCGTCGAGTTTACCGGCACCGACCTGCCTTCCGTGGCGCTGTCCGCCAACATCGTGGCCTGCGACTTCGCCGACGCCGGCTACGATATCAAGCCGGTAGCGGTAGACTATCCCTATGACACGGCCTTCGGCCGCTCCGTCACCTTCCCCTACTATTTCCAGGCGCCCGCCTCGGTGGATTCCGGCAAGGTCACCAAGCTGCTCGGCGATAATTTCAGCCCGGACGCCGTCGTGGCGGCCCTGGCCAAGATGGGCGTGCGCGCGGAGTCCCACGGCCAGTACGTGCGCGCCATGCCCCCCGAATACCGCAACGACTTCCTGCATCCGGTCGACCTCGTGGAGGACGTCATGATAGGGCGGGGCATGGACAGCTTCAGCCCCGAGCGCCCGCGGGACTTTACGATTGGCCGCCTCCACCCGGTGGAAAGCTTCAGCCGCAAGGCCAAGGACCTGCTCGTGGGCCTTGGCTACCAGGAGATGATCTACAATTACCTCGGCAGCGGCAAAGACTATATCGAGCGCATGAATATAAGCGCCGACGGCATTTTGCGCATATCCAACCCCATGACCGAGAATTTCGAGATCGTCCGCCCGTCCATATTGCCCAGCCTCCTGCAGTCTGAGGCCGTATCGAGCAAGGCGCCGTACCCGCACAGGATTTTCGAGGCGGGCAAGGTGGCTTTCCGAGCGCCTAAAGAGAATTACGGCAGCAAGACGCGACAGCGGCTCGGCCTCCTATCCTGCCACCCGAGCGCGGACTACAACGAGCTCGCGGGCCTCGTGGCGGCCCTGCTCTACTACCTCGGCCATGAATACGCGGTCGCCGAGGCCGACGATCCCCGCTTCATGGCGGGTCGCCAGGCCAAGATCCTGGTAGGCGGGCAGGAGGCCGGGCTCTTCGGCGAGCTCAATCCCGTGGTGCTGGAGAACTGGGGCATAACGATGCCCTGCGCCGCTTGCGAGCTGGATCTTGAATGCCTTATGTAGGCCGAGAGCGCCGTGAACCTAGCTAGGCGCTTCTCGCGTTACCCTGACCGGCTCTACCCGAATTTCCGCGCGCTGTTCGACGCGGTGTGCGCCGAGTATGAGGGGCTTACGGCCATGCGCATGCGCCTGGCGGACGGGGAGCCCTATACCGAGTGGCGCTACCGGGACCTTAAGCGCCTCTCGTACGCTGCCGCGCGCTTCATGCGCTCGCGGGGGGTAGGGCTGGGGGATCGGGTGGCCATACTGGGAGAAAACCGCCCCGAATGGTGCTTTGCCTACATAGGAGCCGTGGCGCTCGGCGCCGTTGCCGTGCCCCTCGATTCCGCCCTGGACGCCAAGGGCGTGGCTACTATCGTTCAGGCATCCTCAAGCAAAATGCTTTTCCACTCGGCCGCCCACGCGGCAAAGGCGGCTACGGCCGCGTCGGCGCTTGGGCCGGGCCTTGTCCTCGTGAATTTCGACCTGCCCGCGCTTTCCGACGGCGCCAGAAGCGCGAGCCACGCTACGCTATCCTGGAACGCCGCCATTGCCGAGCATGCCGCGGATCGGGACGAAGACGGCCTGCCGCCGCCCGAGGCTATCGACGGCGACGGCTGCGCGGTGATTATCTTCACCTCGGGCACGACGGGGGTGGCCAAGGGCATCATGCTCAGCCACAAAGGCATTATCGCCAACGTGAACGCGGCGCGCCAGGCCCTCGCGGTCAATAAAGACGACGTATTCATAGCCATCCTGCCCTTGCACCATACCTACGCGGCCACCTGCACCTTCCTCTCTCCCCTCGAAGCCGGAGGCTCCATCACCTTCGTCGAGAAACTCATACCCACGGTCATACTGCGCCACGTGCGGGAAGCCAGGGTAAGCGTCATGATAGGCGTGCCCCTGCTCTTCGATAAGATCAAGCAGGGCATACGGAGCGAGCTTGATAAGCTTCCTCGCGCCTCAGGCGCGCTCGTAGGCGGTCTTTTCGCCCTTTCCTCGTTCGCGGGCAGGGCCTTAGGGCTGCCGCTCGGCCGCGTTTTGTTGGCGTTCTTGCGGAAGAAGGCGGGATTATCGAGCGTGCGGCTCGCCGTGTCGGGCGGGGGTCCCCTGGCCTGGGATACCGCGGCTTTTTACGAAGCGCTTGGGCTCAACCTGGTACAGGGCTATGGCATGAGCGAAAACGGCCCCCTTATCTCGGTCAATCTGCCTGAGTACAAGGATAACCGCTCCGCCGGCATAGCCGTAAAGTATACGCAAGCGCGCATAGCGGATCCGGGTGCCGACGGCGTAGGCGAGATACAGGTGCGCAGTCCCTCGCTCATGCTGGGTTACCTCAACGCGCCCGAGCCCACGGCGGAGGCCTTTAGCCGCGATGGCTGGCTGCGCACCGGCGACTTAGGCTATATAGACCGGAGGGGCTTTATTTTTATCACTGGTCGCTCGAAGAACCTCATCGTCACCGAGGGCGGCAAGAACGTCTATCCCGAAGAGATAGAGATGAAGTTCGAAGGCTCCCCCTGGATAAAGGAAGTGCTCGTGTTGGGCAGGAGGGCCGGCGCTCACAAGGCCGGAGAAGAGGTTCTGGCCGTATGCGTGCCCGACTGGGACCGCATCGCCGGTGGCGCCCCCGGGGACGGCGGGCCTGGCGGCAAAGCGGCGCAGTTGGCGCAGTTGGCGCGGGAGCGGGTGCGCGATGAAGTGCGGCGCGTCAACAAAGAGTTGCCGCAGTACATGAAAATCGTCGACTTCATCATTAAAGACGAGGAATTCGAGAAGACGAGTTCCCGCAAGATACGCCGTTTTATGTACCGGCATTACGCGGAGGGAGGGACTAAGGCATGAGTACGGCGACGGTAATTTTGGCTGCCCGTCTGGTTTTCGTGGCGCTTGCCACTTTTCTGGCCATCGTGGTGTGGTCAAAGACCCGCGACGCCGCCTGGATGCTCATCGTAGTCGGCATAGTCGCCGGCTACGCCGATATACTCTACTCGCTCTTAACCGAATTCGGCTTGGCTCCCGAGCGCGGTGGCGTCCTGGGCGGCGTGCCCGTGCTCGCGCTGATTTTCCCCGTGCTTCCCTGGCTATTCTTCTCCATAGCCTTCGCGGTCATGATACGCAAACGCCGTTAAGCGGCTTCTTTCCCTGCTATCGCAAACGCGTCCAAGCTAGCGCATAAGCGCAAGCGACTGAACGCAAGCGCGCCGCCTTTCCGCGCCGTAGTATCTGCGCACGGG
>JBFZES010000018.1:0-5678 GCA_041306725.1 Spirochaetaceae bacterium
CCAAGCGCGTTGCCGGCTAGGGTGGCGCCATGGCTGCCCGCGTTGCGCAGGCCCAGCACCCGCGCGCGGCGGCCGCCGGCGGCCAGCTGGCGCTCGACGTCCACGCAGAGCAGCACGACCCCGGGTATGAAGAGGCTTTGCAGGGTTCCCATGATAAAGACCAGGGGCAGGAGCACGGCCATCCCCGAGCCGAGCCCCGGCGCGTAAGCCAGCGCGGCGCCGCCGGCCATCATGGCAAGGCCGCGCAGGGCATCGGTCCATACCATGACGAGCCGCGGGCTGTGCCTATCCGCCCAAGCGCCGGCGGCGTAAGAAAACAGCGCCATGGGCAGGTAGGCGCTGCCCTGTACCAGGCCTATGAGCCTAGCGGAGTCCGCGTAGGCGGCCAGGTGAACCAATAAGGCCACCAGCACCAGGGCGTTGCCGAAGGTGGACACGGCGCTGCCGAGCATGAGGAGGGCCAGGTTCGACCCCATATGGCTATTTCTCAACTTGCTACCCTGGGCAGTCCGTGCCATAGTGTCTGCGAAAGGCGGCTAGGGTGGACGCAGAAAAGGATGCCCGTCAGGATAGGGCCCGCCAGGCGGTGGGCAGATACTATGACCGAAATACCCGCGGCTTCCTCTCCTCTGGCGAGGGAGGAAAGAGCCTGGCCATACACCGGGGTATATGGGCTCCTGGTATAGCCGACGCGGCGCAGGCTTCCGAGTATGTCCCTGCCCTTATCCTGGAACAGGCTAAGGCTATAGGCGCCCGGGACATACTGGATCTCGGCTGCGGCGTGGGGGGAAGCTGTATCTTCCTGGCCGACGGGCTTGGCGCACAGGGCCCGCGCATTATCGGCATGACTATTTCCGGCGCGCAGGTGCGGCTTGGCCGCGCCCTGCTTGCCCGGCGCGGCCTTGAAGGCGCGGTCAGGCTTTTTGAGGGCGATTACTGCGACCCGGCCAGCTTCGCCGGCCTGCCAAGCTTGGACCTGGTACTGGCCCTTGAGAGCCTCCTCCATAGCCCGAACCTTTCGGCCACCCTGGCCAACGCCAGCGCGGCCTTGAAGATGGGAGGCCGGCTTATTATCTGCGACGACATGATCATGGCCGATCCGGGGCCGCGGGACAGGGACCTTGCGGACTTCCGGCGCTGCTGGCATGCGTACGGGCTGTCGACCCGCGACGAATTGCAAAGGCTCTGCCGCGGCCTGGGACTGGAGCCGTTGGCCGATGAGGACCTGAGCCCCATGCTGCGCCTCTTTAGGCCTCGCGACAATCTGGCGGCGCTGTTCCTTCCCGCGCTGAGGCTGTTTCGGAATTGGCCCTGGGCCCAGAACCTGGTAGGCGGCACCGCCCTGCAGCGTTTGTTGGCCAGGGGCATAGTGGCCTACCGCTACCAGGTATGGGTCAAAGCCCGCTAAGGCGGGCATACACGTCTCCGCTGCGGCCGCCAGGCCCGCCGCCGCTTATGAAGCGCCGTAGCTCCTCCGCGCTAACCCAGGATTCGAAAACGAAGCGCAGGGTCTCCACCATGGACGCGTTATATTCGTACTTCCCGAGCGCCTCCATGCGCTCAAGGCAATCATAGGCCCCCTCCAGGCTCTGGGGCAGGAATTCGAAACTGAGGGCAGGCACGCGCCGGCTTAAGCCCGCCAGCACCTGGGGCTCGAAGCCTTCCACGTCGATCTTAACGAAGGCAGGCAGTCCATGGTCGGCTATCAATTGATCCAGGGTGAGCACGGGCACCGTATAGGCCGCGTCCCAGTCTATGCCGTCAAAGTCCCGGTGGCGCGACATACGGTCCACCCAATCCCCGGAAACCGAGGAGAGGGTAGGGTGGGCCTGGCTCACCCTGAGCTTCGCTTCACCGGGGTATGCGCCTAAGGCGGCGCGTATGAGCGTTACCCCTGGATCGGAACCGAACCAGTTGGACAGCGCCGCGGCGCAGGAAGGCTGAGGCTCGACCGCCACTACCCGAACGCCCATGCTGCGCCATGCCCGCACCCGGTTCCCTAAGTGCGCGCCTACGTCCACGGCCAGATCGCCGGGCTTTAAGAACTTCGCCGACATACGTCGTAGCCTTGCCTGCCGGCCGGGTATGCACTGGTACACCACGAAGGAATGGAAGAGCCCCGCTAAATGCTTAGCCGAGCCAAGTGCCGATAGCTCGCGCAGGCGCAACACGCCTTCAAGGGTAAAGGAGAAGGCCAGAAGCGCCACGGGCAGGTAGGCAAACATAGGCCATAGCCGCTGGGTCCACGGCGAGCTCGCGGCCATCCCCGGATCGGCCGCCCCCGATGCGCCTGGCAAGATGCCGATTAGGCGAGCCTCCAGCAGAAACAGGGCGCAGAGGCAAAACTCCGCTACCGCCGCTATGGTCTTGGCCGTCCAGGAGAAGAGGGGCCTTACCCGCAGCGTCCAGGGCGGCAGGGAAAACAGAACGCCGAAGGCGTAGCGGAACAGGCCTACGCTAAGGAAGAGCGCCGGAACTCTCGTCCTTGCCACCAGCAGAAGGCTGTACAGGAAAAAAAGAAGGCTATCGGTCTCCATATCAAGCCAGGCGCCTACGGCGCGCCTGGCTGCCAGGTCCGCCGTGGATAAGCCGGACTGAGCCGCCTTTCTGGCTTCAAGCCGGGCGGCCTGCCCGTCCAGGCCATCCATGATGAAGGACAGGCAAACCAGGACGGCTATGGGAGCGGCAAATGGCCCTAAGCCTTCTGCGCCGTATGAAGCGCTCAGCCCTGCGGACAAGCTGCCGGGCGGGCCGCCCGCGGGGCCGCCGAACAGGCCGCCAAGTAAGCCGGCCAGGACGCCCAGGCCTAGCCGGGCCAGGCTTATCATGTTGGCGGGCCGCAACAAGGTCCCGCGTAGCCTTAGGGACTGTTCGGCCGCGGCTAGGCGCAAGCCCCAGAGTATGAGGGGCAGGCTGGCAAGCGATGCCGCAAGCAGACCAGCGCCCCCGTATGCCGGCCAGAGGAGCGCTGACAGGCCAGCCAGTGTGACACCTAGGGCTGCGCTTGGCAGCCAGCGGGTACGCAGGGGACTGAATACGTTCATGATGCCTCGACTCGTTCAGTGTGGGTGATCGCGGGCAGGGGCTCGTCTGATTGCCCGAGGAGCAGCTTCTCGAGCCGTCCAAGCCAGGAATATGTTTGCAGAGGCCCGGCCTGAGCGGCTCCTTGCATTGCGGTCGAGGATGGCGCCTCCGACCGCTCATCGGACAGCGCTTCAACTGAGGCCGCGAGCAGCGCCGCCTCCAGAGCCGCCTGTAGCGCCGCCAATGGCGAATGGCCAGACCGATTCCCGTCCCTGGCTTCGGCCTGTGGCGCCAGATGCGCGGTCGCGGGGGCTAAGCCCAGTTCCCGGCGCAGTAAAGCGGCAAGCTTCAGGGCTTCTGGTATGCCGCCAAGCGCGCGGGCCACTACCCTGCGGCCGGCAAGGGCCGCCTCGAATACCGATAGGCAAAAGGTCTCCTGTCCGCTGGGGTGCAAGAAGATATCCGCGTTTTTTATGAGCGGGAGCAGGTCCTCTGGCTCAAGGTGGCCTAAAGTCTCCAGGCGGCCGGCAAAGGAGCCAAGGCTTCTTCTGGCCTCATCGATCAAGCCCTGGTCAGGAGTGCCCGCGGCTCGCCATAGCCAGGGCGGGCATGCGCCTTGCCGCGAAAGCGAGCCTAAGGCGGAGGCGGCTTCTACTAAGCCCTTAGCGCGGCTCCAGTTTGAGCTGCTCGCTATGGCCACGGCAGCTCGCCTTCGAGGGCCGCCTCCGGCCATGAGTCCTGGCCGGCCATCCCAGCCGGGGTACAGGACTCGTAGGTCGAGCCGACCGCCGGCGGCACGGGACGACCGTACTGAACCAAGCCGGCCGGCCGCCCAAAACGAAGGCGCTACCACGTAGCTTGCCTTCGCCATGTCGCCAAGGAGGCCGCACTCCGCATCCGGCAGGCCGTGCATAATGATGCCCCAGGATCGCCCGGCAAGGGCCGAAGCCAACGCATCCAGGGGCTTCTTATGGACATACCACCAGAGGCTGTCCAACAGCACGAAGGCTTGCGGGAGGCGCCCGCCATCCCATGCCTGCAGGCTGAAGAGGGGCAGTACATCGCGTTCCGGCGGAGCATGGCTCCCCCCGCGGGCCAGAGCGGCGGCGGCGAGGCAGTCATTATAAAAGAAGCCTCCCGAGCGGCGCGGCCCCTCTATCCTCGGCTCAAGGAGGAGCAGCGCCTGCCCTGCTTGGCTCATGCTTGCCCAAAGTCGGCGTCGTACTGGGCCCAGGCGCGCTCGTTTTCCCAGATCTTTATGCGCATGCCGCCGCCGGATTTAGCCGCTATGCCGGTGGCGGCGCAGCGTTCCCATAGGTACACGCAGAGGTTTTCCAGGCTCGGAAGGCGCGCGGAGAACGCGGGCAGCTCGTTTAAGAGCACGCCGTCTATATCCGCCAGGATGGCCTCCAGCCTGCGTTCCATCCAGGCTATGTCCGTGCCGTAGCCCTTTTCGTCGAGGGCGGGAACCCGTATCAGCCATTCCACCACGTAGGGGTGCTGATGATCCTTGGCCTCGGGGCCTAATTCCGTGGGCAGGTAATGCCTGGCATTCAACGGGCGTTCTACGCCGGTGGTGAACATGGCTAAAGCTCCTTATGTACAAGCGGGTCTATGACTATCTGCAGCGCTTCGGCTCCCGGGGTCGACAGCAGGGCATAGGCCTTGTCCGCCTCCTCCATGGAGTATCGGTGGCTTATATAAGCCGCCGGGCGCAATCTATCCAGTAGATCAAGCACCACGGCGAAGCGGCGGGCTTTTGTCCACCCTTGGCCCATAGCCGGCCCTAAGAAGCTTACCTGGCTGCTCTGTATACGCAGGCGCTTGCGGTGGAAGGCCTGGCCCAGCGCCAGGGCTACCCTGCGGTCGGCATACCATGACGCCTCGATTATCGTGGAATCCGCGGGGGCAAGGTCGATGAGGAGCTGTAGGGCCGCCTCGCTGCCGCTGCAGTTGACGGCGCGGTCCCAGCCTTGCCCCCCGGTAAGCATCTTGAGGTCCGCCGACAGCCCGGGATCGGCTGGGTCTAAGGGCAAAGCGCCGGCCTCTCGGCTTATGCGGCGCCTAAACTCGCTAGTCTCAAGGCTTATCACCCCTACGCCCATAGAAACCAGTATGCGCGTTACCAGCAAGCCCACTATGCCCTGCCCGGCCACGCAGCAGCGGTCGCCAAGCCGCGGATGGGCGTCGTGCACTATGCCCAGGGCGGTCTCCATGGAGGGCAGGAAAACCGCGTCCTCCCAGGAAAGCCCGCCTAGGGGGATGAGTTCGCCCGGCTTTGCGCAGAACCAGTCCTGGTGGGCCGCGAAGCCGAACACCCGGCTTCCGTCCGGGGCCAGGCCCAGGTTGATATAGCCGTAGGGAAAGGGGTAGCCAGCCGGCTTAAGCCCGGGCAGGCTCTCGCCCGAGAAGTCCGCGCATTCGCCGCGGAATACGGCCAGCTCCGTTCCCGCGCTTATGCCCATAAGGCGCGACTCCACCAGCGCTTCATCGGGCCCCTGCGCCAGGCGCAGCGTACGCAGGCCTATCTTGCCAGGCGCGGTGAAGACGAGCTGCCTGCACTCCGAATTCTGCGCCGGGGCCGCGCCCTAACCGACGAAGGCAGGGTTCAGCTCGCCTAAGAACAGGCGGGAAGCCCCGGCCTGGGCCGCGAG
>JBFZES010000019.1:0-6396 GCA_041306725.1 Spirochaetaceae bacterium
TAGGGCAGTTCCCAGGATAGGGTTACAAGCCAGGCCGCGCGCTCCCCGCCTTCGTCCATGCCGCCGGCTAGGGCGCGAAGCGCTAGGCGCTTTTCTACGCTAGCGCCGTCCACGCGGCGCAGCCAGTCCCAGCCTATGCCCGCGCCGAAGAGGCCGCGGCCATAGAAGCCCAGGTCGAGGCTCTGGCTATAGCCGGTGTTCTTCGCAAGGCCGCCGTCCATAGCGGGCGGCGCTAGCACGGCGTCGTCCTTCCAGAGGGACGAACTAATCCAGAAGCCGCGGTCGCCGCCGAAGGCGCCTTCTCCGCGCAGGCCGAACTCGAATCGCCCGGTATCCATGAAGGCTATATCCGCCGCGCTAGGGTCCAGGCCGAAGGGGCTGTACAGCCGGAGGGCTAAGGCTCCGCTAGGCTCGTGCAGGAAAGCCCAGCGCAGGTTCTGCGCTCGCTTGGCGCGGGCTATGGCCGGGTCGCGGATTTCCCTATCCACGGCCGCCTTCGCGCTTTTAAGGTAGCGTTCCGTGCGGTCTATGCGTTTGCGGGTAACGTCGAGGCGCACGCGCACCAGTTCTTTGGATTGCGGCACGAGCGGCTCTACGCGGGCAAGGGCCAGGCGGGAATCGGCAAGGGAGCGGAGGCGGGCGGCCAGTTCGTCGCTGAAGGCCATGAGCTCCGCCTTAGGCCTGCCTTCCACGTCAGCGGCGCGCGCGGCTATGCCCTCTGCCCAGTCTTCAGTGTCGGCGACTTCGGCGTCTATGGCGCCGAGGGCCGACAGCGCGGAGCTCAAGGTTTCGTCTTCGGCGAGCCCTCGCTCCGCGGCGCGTATGCGGTCGTAGCCGGACAGCGCGCTTACGCGTATAGCCTCAAGCACTTCCCGGAGCTCGGGAGCCTTCTTTTTGGTCTGCGACGAGAATATGGCCGCGTCGCCTACGGAAGCTATAAGGGCCAGGCCCGATTCCGCGGCGTCGCGCGCTTGCCAGTACAGGCTCATGGCGCGGCCGAGCTGAACGTCGGTTTCCGCGGTACGCGCTGACAAAGCGCTCTTTTCGGCTTCAAGGAAGCGTCTCTCGGCGTCGTCGAGCAGGTTGCTCACCGTTGACAGATAGCTGCCGTTTTGCAGGATGCGCAGCGACTCATCGTCCACGGTCAGCCTTATGCGCACGGTCCAGAGCCGCAGGCCCTGCTCGGCCGAGAGTTTTTCCCAGCTCATGCTTATCGGCGGGCTTTTCATGAAGAGCTCGGTGTAGAGGCGGTCCTTGCGCAGGGATTCCATGATGACGCCTATAGCGGCGCTGAGCGCGTCGTTCTGCGCCTGCGCCTCGCTATCGCCCCTGCCGAGGGCTTCCGCTATATAGTTTGGCCCTTCCACGCTGAAGCGCGCGCCGTCGGGAAGCGCGAAGGCGCTTGGAGCCATGCAGAGGGCGGCGAGGCATAGCAACGCGGGCATGGGGGCTCTTTTCCTCACGGGTATACTCCTTAGCGTAGCCATGGAAACTAGGACGATTCTGTCCATGCCGCGCCTCTTCGTCAAGCTAGGGAGCGGCGGCAAGGTAGTCGGCGAACGAGGGCGGCGCGGGCTTATCCCGCCGAAGCGCCCGATAGCCTTTTGATGCCGAGATGGCGTAGGCTACGAGCCCTTTCAAGTCGCCGCGCGCCTTATCGTTAAGAAGGCGTTCATACCCGGACGTATCGTCCTCGTAGAGGCGGTAGAGATCCAGGTACGCGTTGTTTATGCCGCCCATATCGAACGCGCGGTACGCGGCAGAGCCAAAGCTCAGCGCTTCAAGCCGGTACAGCGCGGCCCTTTCCGCTATTAAGCGGGCTTTCTCATTAAGCTTTTCCGCAGCGCTCATATCTGCGCTGCCGTACGCGCGTTCAAGGAGCGCCGCCGTATCCTTAAGGAAGCCACTGAAACGCGCCGCGTCATCGCGGCGGAGCGCGGCCGCCCGCGCGAGGGCCGAATTTTCGCCATAGCGGGCCGCCAGGTAGAGCTCCGCGCCTTTTTGGCCCACGAAGCTGGCGAAGCCCTCATTGAATTGGTCTTGGCCTTGTATGAAGAGCGTGGCGTGCAGCGATTCGTGCAATATGAGTTCCGCAAGGCGGTAAGCGTCCCAGTCCCTCATGAAGGAGTACACGGGGTCGCGGGCCATGCCTAAAGAACTGAAGGCGTCCACGGGCCGCATGATGACGTCGAGGCCTTCCGCCTTAAGCCTAGCCGCCTCCTTCCGCGCGTCGTCGCGATCATAGTAGCCCTTGTACGGGAGCTTGCCCAGGAAAGGGTAGGTCCAGTAGTGGCGCTCAAAGGAAAGAGGCGCGCAGGCGGATACCACGTCCGCAACGTAGCCCTTAGGGCTATTAACGTACGCGCTATAGTTTTTGGTGGGCTTGAGGCCCAGCTCATCCCTGCCGAAGGCCCGTATGTCCTCTACCAGTACTATGAAACGCAGGAGTTCGGGCGGGCTTGCCCGGTCGCGAGCCAAAGAGGCCAGCGGGCGGGCGGCAAGGCGCTCGCCGACGAAGGCGGCGCCTTGCTTGGCGTACCAGCAGGAAGAGAGGAACGAGCTCGCGGCCCACAGCAGAGCCCATCGCCAAGCCTTCTTAGCCATGGGAACACTATAGCATGAGGCCTTCGCCTCTGTGCAACGGGCGGCAAGGCCGGCAGGGAATAGCCGGCAAATATAGCGCGCGCAAAAGAGGCTTTTCGTACTGCTTGCGCATGAAGGCGCTTATTCCCTACTATCGGCCTATGAGTACCGCCACGCTACGCAGGGAGCGCCTGCCCCTCCTTCACGACAACCATAACCATATTTCCCTATACGCTTCACTGGCAGGCTGCCCCGACTTGGCCGGCATGGACGCCCGGGCAGCGCGCTTATTCCTAGCCGGCTTGCCCGCGGATAGGCTCACGGTCGTACGGGGCTGGCGTACCAATGAGCTCACCTTGAGCCCAGAAGAGCTCGCCGGCCTGCCTCCCGTCCTTCTCATAAATTTTAGCCTGCACGGCTTTGGCCTAAGCGATGCCGCGCTGCCCTTTATGGAGCCGGCGGTATCGGATCTCGTGGAGCATAGGCATGACGCGCCTTGGTGCGAGGCTAACGTACCCAGGCTCTTTAACGCCTATTGCGGCCTCGCGGGCCTGGACGAAGCCAAGCTTGCATCCTTCATGGGCGGCCTTACAGGCCTGGGCATAGGCTCGGCCGAGGATCTCGTGGTAGCGGGCGCCCAGGCGGCCGAGCTCCTGCGGCAGTCGGCCTTAAGTCCCCGCATGGCCTATTGGGCATCGCCGGAGCAGTATGAAGCCTTTGGCCAGCCTGAGCGCCAGGCTTGCAAAGGCATAAAGCTATTCCTAGACGGTTCTCTAGGCGCGCGCAGCGCCGCTATACGCGGGCATTGGCTAGGAGCGGGCCGCGGCATTGTAGCCTATTCCGACGAGGGGCTCTATCAGGCCATAAGCGCGGCCGGACAATGGGCAACGGGCCTGGCAGTCCATGCCATAGGCGGCATAGCCATAGACCAGGCCTTAGCCGCCCTTGAGCGCGCGCTGCGCGAAGGCGCGCGCTTCACGATAGCGCGCTTGGAGCACGTGCAGTTCATTGACCGTAATCAGGCGCGAAAGGCGCGTGAGCTCGGCCTTACCCTGTCCATGCAGCCCAATTTTTCCAGCGATTCGCGCGACTACGCCGACCGCCTGCCGGCGGCAAGCCTGGCGGCGAACAATCCTTTCCGCATGCTCATAGACGAAGCGGGCTTTACGCCCGGCAAGGACCTGATCTTCGGTTCCGACGGCATGCCCCAGGGCTTAGCCTATCCCGCGCGGGAGGCTCTGTTCCCGGACTATCCGGGCCAGCGCCTAAGCCTTGAGGAACTGGTAGCCGGCTACGGCCCGAGCCGGGGCATAGTAGGCTCGGTGTGGCTTGATATCGACGAGGAACGCAGGACGGTGCAGCTAGTCGGGGAGGGGGCAGCCTAAGCTCGCCATCGACGAAGCGCCGCCGTCCAGCCGCGGGCCGTTGCCCGCGTTCGTCCGTGCGCTAGGAGTCGAAGAGCACGACGCCGCCCTCGCTCAGCTCGCGGCGGTGTATTTCCACGTTGTAGAACCTGCGTTCCTTCTTCTCTATCTCTATGGTTTCCGTCTTGGGTATGAAGCGCCTGAACACCTGGTAGCTATCGGTATGGAAATGGATTACCCTGCCTAATTCGCCGCCTAAATCCTCGGACACGACCTGTATGCCCTCGGTATCAAGGAATTCGCGTATGAAGCGGCTGTTCACGTCCCCTATGCAGAGGAAGTTGTCGCTGGCGACGCTGGAAATGATATTGCCCGCGCCGAACACCTTGGCTTTGAGGCGGTTTTTCTTGGCGCCGAGCTTGAGCATATCGTTGATGAGCAGTTCCATCGCATTGATGCCATAGCGGCCGGCGTCGGTGGCGTTTATGGGCATGCTCTTGGCGAAGCGCTTGTTCGCCAGAAGGAAGTGATTCATGCCCGACACGCCTGAGGCTTCGTCATAGAGGCAGGCGGCGACGCAGCTGCCGAGCAGGGTCTGCAAGACCGCCTTGCCTTTTATGACCTTATGCTCGCCAGGCCGCAATAAAACCCTTTCGTGGAGGGGCGGCGCGCTGTAGCTCATAACTGGCTCTTGCCTGACGAATGAAACATAATAGTTACAGTATACGCAAGCCGCCCCGCGAATGCAAAGGACGCCGCTTAGCGCTCGCCAAGCAGGCTCTTAAGCTCCTGGATATCTTTAACGAGCCGCGTGCGGTCGAGGTTCTGGAAGCGCTTGGGCACCATTTCCTTGCTGGTGCATTCCAGCACGGCAACGAGGTTCTGCAGTTCTATTTCATGCGGGTAGGCGGGCGGCACGAAGTCTCCCATGGTCTCCTCAAGGTCTTCCTTGGTAACGAAGGAGCGGTTGTCCATAGTGGCCTTGAATTTTGCCCGTATAAGCACCGATTCAAGGTCCGCGCCTGAGAACTCGTGCTTGAATTTGCGTAACAGGTCGCTGATGGGGAACTTTCGTATCGAGAGGTCGAGCTTGCGCACGAGCACGTCGAAGAGCTCCATCTTTTCAGCTTCGGTATCGGGGTAGAAGAGGGCTAAATGCTCCTCGGCCCGGCCTTGCCGTTTCAAGTCTATGGGCAGGAGATCGGGGCGGCAGGTGATCAGGAACCATATAATCTTGCCGCGGTATTCGGTATTGCCCATGAAGTTGGCCAATTGCGCGAAGATGCGGTTGGAGGTGCCCGAGTCTCCGTCCTGGTTGCGGTCGCCTAAGAAGGCGTCCGCCTCGTCTATCATCACCGCGACGGGCGACATGGCCTTGAGTATGGCCAGCACGCGCTCGAGGTTCGACTCGGTAACGCCCTGCCACTTGGAGCGGAAGTTTTTGAACTTTACCATAGGCACGCCTATCTCGCCGGCGAACGCGCTCACCATGAAGCTCTTGCCCGTGCCGACCGGGCCGGCTATCAGGTAGCCCATGGGCAAAACGTCAAGGCGGCCCTGTTTAAGGGCGCGCGCGGCGTGCCTGAAGCGCTTGCGCACGAAGTCGTGGCCCGACACGAAGGAGAGGTCATGCTCGGTATCCAGGAATTCTAGGAGGCCGCCCGCCTCGTTCTCGATGATCTCGCGCTTTTTTGCCTTGAGGTAGTCCATCGATATGGGCTTGTCTTCCTGCCAGCTTTCCGCCACCAGGCGATTCAGGTTTACCAGGTTTAAGCCGCTCGTTATGGCGCCCACGGCGCCCGTGTCCAGGCCGCGGTCAAGGAGTATAGTGCCCTTGCCCTCCAGGAAGCCTAAAAAGCTAGAGCGCACCGGCTCGTCGGGCATGGGTATCTCCACCTTGATCGTGGAGGGGCTCGAAACGATGCGGGGATTAAGGTCGGACAGGTTCTCGGATAGCAGGATGACCGACACGTCGCCGCGCGTAAAAACCGGGTCGTGGGACCAGCGGTTGAGGGTAACGAAGCAGTAGCGGTCCGCCTCGTCGAGCTTGGCCACTTCGCCGGCGGGCACCACGGTCTCGGCGTAGTCTATGATGAGCACGATGCGCTTTTTTTGCGGTATGTTCATAAGGAAATAGCGCTCGAGGGTGCGAAAGGCCTCGGTGGGGTCGCTTGAGAAGAGCTCGCCCTCGTTTATGTCGGGGTTGCGTTCGCGCATAGCCCGCAGGTAATCGCGCTGCATGTCCGGGGAGCAGAATGATACCCCGCTCGAGCGGTCCCAGAATACGATGATGTCGCGGTTGCCGAAGAGCACTTCCGATACGTAATCCTGGATCTTCACGAAGTTGAATTCGCCCTCGTTCATTTTATGCGGCAGGAAGTCGCGTATATTGCCGTGTATGACGTACAGGTTGGCGGTTTTCGAGCAATATTTGTAGGAGAGTTCCTGT
>JBFZES010000020.1:0-4270 GCA_041306725.1 Spirochaetaceae bacterium
TAGCCGACGCGTTAGGGGCTTTGGAATCCCGCTTTAAAGGCAACATGGGCCGACATGCCGGCATACACTGGGAACAAGCCTTAGCCAAACTGAGCGCTTACCCCCAGAAGCTCGCCTCGCTCCGCGCTATGGAAGCGACGGGCGGCGAGCCTGACCTGATAGGCTTTGACGAAAAAACGGGGGAATACCTCATATGCGACTGTTCGGCGGAGACCCCTTTAGGCAGAAGGAATATCTGCTATGACCGCGCGGCCTTGGATGCGAGGAAAGCGAACAAGCCAAAGTCCGATGCCCTGAGCATGGCGGCTTCGATGGGCATAGAACTGCTTAGCGAGGCTCAGTATAGAAGCCTGCAGGAGCTTGGAGAGTTCGATAGAAAGACCTCAAGCTGGATACAGACGCCCGCGGATACGCGGAAGCTGGGCGGCGCCCTCTTCTGCGACCGCCGCTATAACCGCGTATTTACCTACCATAACGGCGCGGAGTCCTACTACTCCGTCCGCGGTTTCCGGGGGTTGCTCCGGGTATAGAGGGCTGCCGGATAGCCGGAGCAGATGGCCGCTATCCCGTCGCTATCTGCCGAGCGCTAGGCTGTAGCCCAGCATGGCCATAAGGGAAAACGGCATAAAATTCGCGGCGGCGCTGTTCGCGCTTTCGTATTCATCAGAGTAATAGCCGGTAAACGAATAGAGGGCCCGCGCTTCAGCGCATAGCTTTCCGGGGCCGAGCGGCCGTTCCCACCCTATGCCCGACACGGCCGCGAAGAGCAGGTTAGCCGCGTTATTCGGCTCAAGAGTCGCTTGAATGGTCACGTACGAATCTCCGCGTCCCCAAACCGTTTCGCGCCCAAGCTCAATGAGGAGAGCCGGACCGGCGAATAAGCAGTACTGGCCTACGCTGGCTTTAGCCAGGAGCGATGAGGCAAGGTAGTAGTCATAAAAAGCGGCCTTGAAATTCGTCGTCAGAAAAGAACCGCCCAGGCTCAGCGCAAGTATATCCGCCTGCAGGGCGAAGCTGGGGTTAAAGTCCAGGCTGGCGAATACCCCGGCGCCGAAGGGGATGAACGCCCCGCGATCGCTATCCGAAAGATCCATGTAGCCGGCGAAGGAAGGGCCAAGGAACGTGGCGTAGCCTAGCCCGCCCTTTACCCCCAGGCTGATTTCCTGGCTATAGGAATCGCTTAGGCACAAAAGGATGATAAACGCGAAAGCGAGCCTGTTGCGCATGGCAACCCCCAAATCTTTTAAGCGATGACTATCGTCCGCCAAGCATAGCCCATGCCTTACGGGCCGTAAAGCGATACTTGGTTACGGTTTTTTCATATACGCAAGCGCCTTGTCCACCGCCAGCGACGCTAAGAGCGCGACGCCTAAGCCCAGCAGCGCCGCTAGGGCCAAGCCCAGGAAGGCAAGGAGGCTCCATTCCAAGGCGTCGAAGAGCGCGCCTGCTATGAGGGGGACCAGGCTTGCGCGACGGGTCTCCGTAAGCGAGAAATTGACCGTGCAGAACGAGTTGCCCTCGGCATAGTCGCCTAGGCTCACGCCCAGCTCCTGAATCTGCCCCTCTATCTCCAGTATCTTGGTTTCCAGCGCTATGAGGTCGGCGAGGGCGGCCGTGGGAGCCTTAAGGGCGCGTAGGCCGTCGCGGGTCTTCTCAAGCGACAGCCTCCGGGCCTCAAGCTCCTTATAATCGGCGGTCTTATCCGTCTTTACCACCGTTACCGACTCAAGCGAGCCTAAAAGCTTAAGGCCTTCCACGAAGGGCTCGAATTGCTCGGGCGTCACGCCGAAGGACAGCGCTAGCGAGCGGCTGCCCGGAAGGCCGTAGGAATTCTCGCTTTGGACCAGTGCCTGGGCGGATGCGGCCAGGCTATAGGCAGCCTCGCTGTCCTCGTTAAAAGCGTCGCTCACGCTGGCCAGATTGGCTACGCGCTCGTATTTCTGCTCGAGCACTTGGGCGGCGGAAGTTGGCCCGGCTATGAAGAGCTTGGCGCTCGCGTAATTCTTTCTCGCCATTGACGGGCTTTCTTGCGCGTAATTGCCCTGCAGGCCGTAGCCGCCAAGGGGGCTCTGGCCGCCTTGGCTTGTCGAAAGCAGGTAGGCGAAGCGGCCAAGGAATAGCAGGGCGAACAGGGCGGCCGCGGCTATCAGGAATATACGTACCCGCTTTTTCATGGAGCGCTCCTTAAGGACAATACCGTCTTGTGCTTGAGGGTAAACCAGGCGAGGCGGAGGGGCAAGGGGTAAACGAATTTCTTATGCCTACCCTTTTCTTAAGCTATTTCATCAATTTATATTGTAGTGTCGCTTTTCATAAACTACAGTGCTAACGGGGGTACAAGAGCGATGGATAGCGAGGAGCTTCTAAAAGACGTCGAGCCAGATATCGGTCCCGTGTACTATGTGGCCATAGGCGCGTCGGCGGGCGGGCTCGAGGCTATTGAAGATTTCTTTACACATATGCCGGCGGATTCGGGGCTCGGCTTCATCGTCATACAGCACCTGTCGCCCGACTATAAGAGCCTCATGGTGGAGCTCCTGTCCAAAAAGACGAGCATGCCGGTAAACAGGGCTGAAGACGGCCTCAAGGTGCTCCCCAACCAGGTGTACCTCATACCTCCCAAGAAAAACCTTACCATATTCCACGGCAAGCTCCTCCTTACCGAGCAGGACCACGGCAGGGGCATAAACCTGCCTATAGACGTGTTCCTACGCTCTTTGGCCGAGGACCAGGGCGAGAAGGCCATAGGCATCATACTCTCGGGAACCGGCTCCGACGGCATGCGCGGCGTGCGCCTCATCAAGGAAAACGGCGGCATGGTCATGGTGCAGGACGAGGAGAGCGCCAAGTTCGACGGCATGCCGCGTTCGGCCATATCGACGGGCTTGCCTGACTTCGTGCTGCCGCCCTCGGAAATGCCGCCTCAGCTTTTATCGTTTATCAAGCGGCCCTACAGCACGGTGGCGGCGCGCTCGGAAAGCCTCTTGTCCGACGAGGACGGCCTTTCGCGCATTTTTTCCCTCCTGCGCGAGAAGTGCAAGGTTGATTTTACCTACTACAAGCCGAGCACCGTTACCCGCCGCATAGAGCGGCGCATGACGGTGAACCAGGCCGATTCTATAGGCGATTACGTGGCCTTCCTAGGCAAGAACCCCGGCGAGGTAACGGCTCTGTTCCGGGAGCTCCTTATTGGGGTTACGAGCTTTTTCAGGGACCCAGGCGCTTTTGAGCACCTGATGTCGGAGGAATTGCCCGAGCTCATACGGCGAGCGGAGGGCAGGGAACTCCGGCTATGGGTAAGCGCCTGCTCAACCGGCGAAGAAGCCTACAGCCTGGCTATAGCCATTAAGGAATGCATGGAGGAACTGGGCCTCAGGCGGGACGTGAAGATTTTCGCCACCGACATAGACCGCGACGCCATACACTTTGCCGCCGCCGGCGTGTACCCCGAGAGCGTGGCCGCCGACCTTTCTCCGCGCTACCTGACCAAGTACTTTCAGAGGCGGGACGACGCCTTCGTCGTGTCCCGATCCATTCGGGAGCTGGTGGTATTCGCCCAGCATAACCTGATCAAGGATCCGCCCTTCACCAATATAGACTTGGTTAGCTGCCGCAATGTGCTTATATACCTGCAGCCCAACCTGCAGCGCAAGGTATTGGATTTCTTTAATTTCTCCCTGGCCTTGGGCGGCATACTCTTCTTAGGCACCAGCGAGACCACCGGCGAAGCCTCGGACTATTTCGAGCTCCTCGACGCCAAGTTCAAGATATACCGCTCCAAGGGCAAGTCGCGCATCATCAGCGATACTCTGCATCAGCCTTCCGTTACCGATACGCGCGCGCGCGAAATGCGCGACCGCTACGGCCAGGTGCGCCGCGCCATGCGCGGCCATGAGGAAGAGCGCATACTCGAGCGTTTCCTCGAGTCGCTCGAGAAGGACTACCTGCCCCTGGCCATAATCGTCAACGAACAGCTCGAGCCTTTGCATATACTGGGCGATACGGACGGCTACTTTAAGCTGCCCACCGGAAGGCCCTCCAACGACATATCCCGCATGGCGGTAAAAGAGCTTGCCATACCCCTGTCCACGGGCGTACAGAAGGTGTTCCGCCAGGGGGTGGAGCTACGCTTCAGCTCCATCAAGCTAAAAAGCCCCGCGGGAGACAAGCTCATCGACCTGCGCATACGGCCGCTCATAGCCAAGAAGGGCCAGGATCCGCTCGTGGCCGTACTGATACGCGAGTCGAGCATAGAAAGCCACGGCGCGAC
>JBFZES010000021.1:0-4107 GCA_041306725.1 Spirochaetaceae bacterium
GGGCACGGACTGGAAGAATACGTCAGCCTTGCCTTCCACGATATCCTTTACCGCGAGGGTCTGGTCCATGCGCACCTCGTAGATAACCTTATCTGCGATGGGGCCGTTCTTGCCGGAGCCCTGGCCTATGCCAGAAGCCGATCCGCCTGCTTGGCCGCAGGAGAACGTCAGTAGCGCGGTGGCAAGCGCTACGAGAGCGATCGCACCAACTTTACGTAGGTTCAATTTCATTACTAATCCTCCTTAGTGGATTGGGAAGTCTTTCGTGCATTATGCGCCAAAGTTTTTTAGATGTAAAGAGAGATTGCTCGTACGCGCTTTGCCGCATTTACGGCGATTTTGCGCCGACCCTTCGCGCCGATTCACATATAACTGAATCCGTCGCAGAAGCCAGATGCATAATGATTTTACCTATAGAAACCGCGTTTTGCTTTGTGATAAAAAAAGCCGGGATCGCATGAAGCGGCCCCGGCATTAAGGAAAAATACTTAGTATTTGAACGAACTTTCTCCTATGAATTCGCGGAGCAGGCTGTCCTGCGGCACGAACTGGGCCGATATAGGCGCGAAGAAGGACAGGAAGTTGAGCAGGCGCTTGGCTTCGCAGTATTCGGGGTCCATGGGCTTAACGGAGCGCAGGAGCGGCTCGGCGTACACCTTGAGCACGCCCAGCTCGTAATCGAGCGCGGAATTGAGCGCGGCGTCGGCTTCGTTCTGGAAGGGGAAGATGTGGAGGCGCTCGCCGCGCTGCACGCTGGCCCACATCTTAAGGGTTTCGAGCGCGCTCTTGCCGCGGAACTGGTTGTCGCGCACCATGCGGCGCAATAGGCGATTGTCCGTGGTCGACACGCGATTATGCTCGTCCAGGTTTATCTGCGTGAGGGCCGACACGTATATCTTGAACTTGTTCTCTTTAGGTATGCGCGGCGTAAGCCGCTCGTTTAAGCCGTGTATGCCCTCCATGACCAATACGGTACGCTCGCCTAGCCGTATGCGCTTGCCTGAATGCTTGCGCTCTCCGGACTTGAAATCGAAGGCGGGCAGCTCCACCTCCTTGCCTTCGAAGAGCTCGACGAGCTGCTCGTTCAGGTAAGCCACGTCGAGCGCCTCGAGGCATTCAAAGTCGTACTCGCCGCTCTCGTCCCGCGGGGTCTTGTCCCTGCTCACGAAGTAGTCGTCGAGGCCTATGACCAAAGGCTCCAATCCGAGCACGCGCAATTGTATAGACAGCTTCTTCGACGTGGTGGTCTTGCCCGAGCTCGACGGGCCGGCTATGAGCACGACCTTGGCCTTGTCCGCCTTGGCCGCTATCTTGTCGGCTAATTCGGCCACGCGCTTATTGTTGAGGGTCTCCGCCACGCTGATATAGTCTTTGATGCGCTTGGGGGTATTGAGGCGGTTCAAGGCGCCTACGCTGGGCACGCCGAGCACGGCGGAGCGCCTGCGGGAATCGTCGGTTATGCTGTAGAGCAGCGGGTCGTCTACGAACTCGGGTATGGCGTCGGGGCTCTCCTTGCGCGGGTAGCGCAGCAAGAAGCCCTGGTCGTAGGGCATGAGCTCAAAGGTCTTAAGGACGCCGGTGGAGGGCACGAGCGGCGTAACGAAAAGGTCGCGGAAGCCCGCGCACTCGTTAAGCGCTATGCGGCTTTCATTGGTAAGCTCGAGGAGGAGGAGGGTATCCTCCTGCCCATGGGCCGTGAAATACCGTATGGCGTCTTCGTAGCTCCACCACTGCATAGTAATGGGTATGTCGCGTTCCACGAGTTCGCGCATCTTGGCCTCGAGCCGCCGTATGTCGGCGCTCTGGGCCGGCCCGTCCTCGAAATAATGGTAGAAGCCGTAGCCTATGGACTGCGCCACGATAAGGTCGCGCTGGGGAAAGAGCTCGCGGGCGGCTATGGCCGCCATGAAGCACAGCGAGCGGCGGTACGCGTAGGCGCCGTGGCTCGAATCGATGAGGACGGGCTCTATGCTGCAATTGGTAATGATGGTCGCGTCCAAGGGCTGCAATTCGTTATTGAGCAGCACGGCCGCCAGGGGGTGCTTAAGGGGGCCGAAGCCGCTGGTCACGGACGCCACCCTAACGCCGAAAGGGTAGGCTTCGCTCTGGCCGGACGGATACCGTATGGTTACTTGATGCATGGCACTCTGTCTCCTGTCGCTATAACGTTTGCGTAAGTCTAATTCCTCGCGGGCGGGAAAGGAAGTGCAATTCGCGTTTAGTTCGCTACACAAGCGCTAGGCCTCGTGCTATACTCGGCAACTACTTATGGAACGATACGAGTCCCCCGCGGCCGATGAAGCCACCGCCATCTCCGATATGGACGAGCTGTGGCATAAGGCCAGGACCGAGCCCGAGGCTATACGCGCGAAAGCCCAGAAGGCCTATCAGCACTACAAAAAACGCTCCTGGAAGCGGGCCATGGCCGCGGCGCTCGTCGTATCGGGAGGAGCGCTCAGTTTCCTCTTAAGGCTCGAAGAGGCGCTGCGCGAACTTATGGAAGCGGTAGCCCTGGCTACCGAGACGCAGGCGTATAGCCAGCTCGCGCACGCGCGCCTGCGCATAGGCGGCATATACGCGCAAGTAGGCGAATACAGCGCCGCGTTCGAAGAGTTCGCCGCCTGCTTTGACGCGGCCAATAAAGACGGCAGCGAGCTCTACGTGGCCGCCGCCCTGAATAACGTGGGGGAGATATACCGCGAAAGCGGCCGCTACCATGACGCCATAGCCAATTACGATCGCGCGCTGGCCATAGCCCGCAGCGTAGGGCATCCGGGCTCGCTCGGCATATACATAGGCAACCGGGGCATGGCGCGCCACGCGCTCGGCGAGCTTGCGGCCGCCGTCAAGGACTATGACGAAGCGTTGGCCATTCATAAAAACTATGGAAACTATACCGGCCTCTTGGAGCTTGAGTGCAGGCGCGCCGAGCTGGCCGAGCTTCAGGGCGACCGTTTCTCCGCCGAGGCTATTTTTTCGCAGGCGCTGTCCCTTGCCGTGGACAAGGGTTTAGGAGCCAATGAGTGCGAGCTGCTTATCGGCCTCGGCTCCTTCCTCCTGCGCCAGGGCCGCCTGCCCGAGGCCGAGACCCGCTTGCGGCGCGCCATGGACCTGAGCCGCGATAAACGCTCCTGGCGGCATCTTTCGCTGGCGCTGCGCGCGCTGTCCGACCTGGCCGCGGCCAAAGCGGACTATAAAAGCGCCCTGGTACGGGCCCGCCTGGCCGAGCGCCTTGAGCGCCGCTCTTTTGACGCGCGCCTTGAGCAGCGCCTGAGCGCCATGAAAATACGCAACGACCTATCGTGGGCAGAACGCGAGGCCAGCCACGCGCGGAACGAGACCGTGCGGCACAAGCAGCGCGCCCAGGAAATGGAACGCTCCTACGAGCTCTTGCGCCTGGTCACGCGCTTAGGCAGGGCCGTCACCGCCGAATTGGAGCTTCAGGCCGCCTGCACGGAACTGTATGACGGCGTGCGCAGCTTCGTGGACGCGCCGGGCTTCTCCCTGGCCTTGTGGGACGACGGGCATAAGGCGCTGCGCTTCGCGCTGTACAAAGGCCTCTCGGCGTCCGCGGCGCCTGAGCCCATCCCGAACGGATACGCGTTCCCGGCAGAGCATTCGGAGACCTCGTCGCCGGCGGAGCCGACGGAGCACTGCCTGCGCTGTTTTAAGGACGGGCGCGAGCTCGTGCTGCAAGGCCGCCGCGCCGCCGTTCAGGCTGGCCTGGCGCGCTCGGAAGTATTCCTGCCCGTCGTATTCGGCTCGGATACCCTGGGCGTCATGTCGGTGCAGAGCCCACGCGAGGACGCCTACGACGAGGCCTCGCTGGCCGCCCTGCGCGCGCTTTGCTCGTTCATAGCCGTGGCGATCAAGAACGCGCGGCGCATGGAGGCGGCGAACACGGCCAAGGAAGCCGAGATTTATAGGCTCAAGAACGTGGAGCTTAAGGCCAAGGGCGCTGAGCTTGAAAAGGCTCTGGCAGAGGTCCGCAGCTACGCGAAGCGAGAAAAAGAATATAAAGACATGATACTTGCCTGGAACAAGCGGCTGGAGGAGCAGGTTCTCCGCCGCACCAGGGAGCTCGAGAAATTGGCCATAAGCGACGGG
>JBFZES010000022.1:0-16292 GCA_041306725.1 Spirochaetaceae bacterium
CGAAGCTGTGCCGACGGGCGCTAGCCCGGCGAGGCCGCATAGGTACGTATACAGGAAACTGGAACACTAATGCAGGCGGCCGCGCTCAATACAAGCGCGGCCTGTCGGCGTCCACAGCGCAGCACAGCTTCGTTAACGCGAAGCTGTGCCGACGGGCGCTAGCCCGGCGAGCCTATGTGGCCTGTATGGAGATCAGGAGCCCCGGCCCTTGTTCGATATTCCGCGCGATAGCCGTAATCTCTACGTCCGGCGCGGAGCCCCTGAGCAGGGGGTTCGCCTTTGCCCTGTCGAGGCACTGATGGGCAAGGCTGTCGGGCAACTCGTAGGGCAGGCGTATAGCTACGCGGGCGAGCGTAGGGTCGGCATCTAAGTCTATGCTTATCCCTTTGGAGCAGTCGTACATATCGGCAAGGATATCCGCGCCGATGATGGCGGCGAGCCCCGCGTTCTGCGGGTCGAGCTCCACGCTCGATAGCACATGCACAAGCACGGCCGGATGCTCGGGGAAGCTGCTCTCCGCAATGCGCGGCGCGAGCGACCTAAAGAGTTCGCCGGCGTCGACCGAGGTGGCATCGTGCCGCGACAAGGCAAGCTCGTTCACGAGGGCCAAGGCGCGTACCCTGCGTTTTACCGTTACGCAGGCATTGGGGTCGTTCATGTCGGCCATGCTTATGATACTCAGGACTACCTGCAGATTGTTTTTCACGCGGTGGTGCAATTCGCGCAGCACGGCGTCCTTCTCGTGGACGGTCGCATCGAGCTGCGCAGCCATGCGCTTGCTTTCCTCAAGCTCGCTGGCGAGCCGATTGCCCACGAGGTCGCGCTGGCCGAGCCTAAACGATAGCTTATCCATGAGGCTCCGTATGACTATGGATAGGCCGGCGCTGATAAGGAGCAGGTTGCTGGCGATGATCAGGACCGTGAAGGGCTGGGCGCCCCTGTTATCCACCCAGCCAAGGTAGATGCCGAGCCCCCACAGCAGCATGAAGACCATGGATATGCAATTTACCAGCACCACGATCCTCGTTTTGCCGAACAGCGCGGAAAGCACGGCCGCGCTGAGCATCCATATGTAGCCCGCGCCGAAAGGCCCGGTCTGGTAGAGGACCACCATGCCTACGATGAGCGATAGGCTGACAAGCAGGATAAGCCTCAGCGCGAAGCTCGCCTTGTTGCTGAAGGCCGCGAATATCACTAAAGCGTAGGCAAGCAGGTCGACGGCTACTATGGCCCAGAGCCCTTCCCTCAGCGCCGCGTATACGCTGGGCACGATGGCTATAATGCCGGCTACGGCCAGGAAGCGTATCATGGCGCCGAGTATGGTCGATTTATCCTCGATAAATGCGGTCATGGTTAGTGTATTGTAAGGCCAAGCCTACGCCCCGTCAATGCTGTCCTCTCATAATACGCAAGGCCTTAGCCTTCCAAAGGAGGCCCCGATCGAAGAGCGTGGCGCGGTTCCTCCCCTCGGCCTTGGACAGATAGAGCGCCTTATCGGCTTCGTCTATGAGCTGCTTGGCGGTTTCGGGCAAAGGGGACCGCAAGGCCCTGGCTCCAATGCTCACGGTTATGCAAAGCGGTCCTTCGGCGGAGGGAATGGCCAGGGCTTCGACGGCCGCACGCACGCGTTCCGCTATATCCATCAGGGTATCCGTATCGCATTCCATGACGAGCAGCGAGAATTCCTCGCCGCCGAAACGCGAAACCGTATCTTCGGAGCGGGTCATATGCTTGAGAAGCGCCGCTAAGGCGCAGAGCGCGTCATCGCCCGCCAAATGGCCGTAACGGTCGTTGAAGCGCTTGAAATGGTCCACGTCGAGCATAAGAAGGCCCGCGTGGCCGCCGTGCCTCCGTATCCTGGCAATCTCGTCCTCAAGGCGGCGCGTAAAGTACTCGTGGTTATACAGCCCCGTCTTTGCGTCGGTTATAGAGCTTTCGTGGTGGAGACCATTCTGTATGCCTACGGCGAGGAAGCGCGTCATACGGTCTATATAGAGGCGCTCTTGGTCGCCGTATGGTTCGTCGAGCACCTTAGCGCCGAGCATGGCGATACCGTAAAGCCCGCCTATCCCGCGCAGGGGATAAAAGAGCTCCGGGCTGAATTCGCTAAAGGCGGGGCTGAAGGGACTATCGCCTTCGGCGTCGCCTTCGGCGCCTCGTAAAGCGGCATCCATAGCGGAGAAGCTAGCCGTGTACGGGTTCTTATCGAAATAGGCCTTCAGAAGGGCATAGTCGGACTCTGATATACGCTCTTCGCTGGGCTTGAGGTTCCTGAAGCAGTACTGCCGCAACGCGTCTCCTCGGGGCGGCTCTATAAGAAAGGCCATGAACTGCGGTATGCAGTAATCGAGCAGGCGGGATATGACGAAGGATATCATGTCGCTTACCTGGGTCTGCGACATGAGTATGGACGCGTCGTTGATAAGCTGGTCTAGTTCCTTGTTTTCCTTGCGGAGCAGGGCCAGGTCGGCCAGCGCGCCGGTTTTTTCCAGGAGCTTGAAGCGGTCGAGTATTTCCGTATTGTTTTGCGGTACGCCTGTGATGCCCATGCCCTGCTCTCGTATGCCGGCGATTATAGTGCATTCCGCGCTTCTCGTCAGCAGGGTTTAAACGCCGGCCTTGACCTTATGGGCATTTGCCAGTATCATATTTATGGGCATTTGCCCATAAGGAGTTTACTATGCCAGGACTTGACAGGACAGGGCCGACGGGATCCGGAGCGATGAGCGGCAGGGGACTCGGCCGCTGCGCGGGTATTCAGGACGATAGAGCCACGAACCAGTTTTACGGACGTGGGCGCGGCGCGCGCTGCGGCGCGCCTTTTGGCGCGGGTCGCGGCGGCGGAAGGGGCGGCTGGGGCCCCGGCTTTTTGCCCCGCCCGTGGTTCGACGCCACGGAGCTAGGCGCGACGGAACGGGAACGCTTCACCGACGAGGCTTTAGGCGAGCGCAGGGCCGCACTCGCGGCGGAATTGGCACGCATGGACGCCCTGATAGCGAAGGCGCATAGCGATAAACCAAGCGATCAATGATCATAGCGATAGCCAGCGGCAAGGGAGGAACCGGCAAGACCACCCTTGCGGTACACCTGGCCGCCCGGCTCGCGAAGGATACGGATACGACGCTCGTCGATCTGGACGTGGAAGCGCCGGATAGCTATGCCTATTTCCCTGAGGCTAAACTGCCGCCTAGCGACGCCCCGGTGTCTATCATGGTAGCCGAAGCGGTCGAAGGCGAGCGCGCGGATACTGCGGCGTGCGCCTCGGTATGCCGCTTCGGCGCAATTATCGCCATAAAGGGCGTGCTCAGCATCAACGCGGGCCTGTGCAAGGCCTGCGGGCGCTGCCTGCGCGCCTGCCCCAAGGGTAGCATACGCGAACGGGCCCTCACCATAGGACAAATAAGCAAAACGAGCTGGGAACGACTGAAGCTCGTGCGAGGCAGCCTGGCTATAGGCGACATACGGGCCACGGCGGTCATAGACGAGGCTAAAAGACAAGCGGCGGCGATGCCCGCCGCCTTTCAGATAAGGGATTGCCCGCCTGGGGCTACCTGCCCTACGGTGCGGGCGGTACATGGATCGGATATCTGCCTGCTCGTAGCGGAGCCGACGGAATTTAGCATGCATGACCTGGCCGCTGCGCTGCGCATGCTACAAGGCATGGGCATGGCGCGCGCCATAGTCCTCAATAAGGCCGGCATGGGAGAGGCCGATTGCTTAAGCCTGGCCAAGCGTTACGGCGCGCCCATCATAGCGGAAATACCCTGGACCGAGAGCCTGGCCAAGGCGGGAGCCGCCGGCCGCAGGGCCGACGGCGACGCCGAGCTGGCGCGGGCCATCGACGCGATAACGAGCTACCTGGGAGCCGTATCATGAAAACGATAGCGGTGGCGAGCGGCAAGGGCGGCGCGGGCAAGACCTCGGTGGCGGCCGCCCTTAGCGCGGCCTTCGGGCTTAGGGGCATAAGCGCCGATTGTGACGTGGACGCGGCCAACGGAGCCATAGCTCTCGGCGCTCGCATCGTTAGCTCAGAAGACTATTGGGCCGGAGACGGCTATGCCATAAACGCGAGCGCCTGCTTGTCCTGCGGGGCCTGCGCCCTAGCCTGCCGCTTTAACGCCATTGAGCGCCTGAGCGCGGCCTACGCGATCGATGAGGCGCTCTGCGAGCGCTGCGGGGCCTGCATGGATGTGTGCCCAAGCGGGGCCCTGTTCGCCGAAAACAAGCGCGGCGGCGCGCTCTTCGTATCTACAACCCGCTGGGAATCGACCCTGGTGCATGCCGAGCTCGTGCCCGGAGAGGACACGAGCGGGAAGCTCGTGCGCTCGGTGCGGCAGCGCGCCGAAGCCGAAGCGGCCACGGCGGATTCCGCCATAGAGGCGATAATCGTCGACGCGCCTCCGGGCATAGGCTGCCCGGTCATAGCCTCGCTCTCGGGCGCCGATCTTGCCGTGGTAGTCATAGAGGCGGGCTCCTCAGGCGTGCGGGACGCGGCGCGGCTTTTCGAACTGCTGTCGGGCATGAAGCGCGCCGCCATAGCCGTAATCAACAAAGCGGGGATAGACGGCTACTGGGACGCGGAGGCGCGCGCGCTAGCGGCGTCATGGAAGGCCCCTATCGTGGCCGAGCTTCCCTGGGACAAGCGCTTCCGCCTATCCACCGAACGGGGCGAGGCTTGGCTCCATTCAGCGGACCCCTTCGTGGCGGGGGCGGCACTATCGCTCTATAACGCCGTGCGTAGCGCGGCGGCACTTTAATCAAGAAGAGGTATAGCATATGATACGAGCCATAGCGACAGACGATAAACTGACGGTATCAAAAGTATTCGGGCGCGCGCGCTACTTCGCTATCTTTAAGGGCGACGGCTCCGAGCCGACCTTCCTCGAAGGCACATACGCTGCAGAGCATGGCGCGGGTACTGGCGCTGCGTCCCTTTTGGCAGAGCGGGGCGTAGAGGAGGCCATAGGCCCAGAATTCGGGCCTAAGGCTCAAGAGGCATTGATTCGCGCCGGCATTGCGCTTACCATCGCGAAGGCAGGAACGGCTTTCGCGGAACTCGTGAATCGTTAATCCGGGGCCTTGGGCTTAGCTAAGCCGAGCCTCACATATAAAGGTATGAACATGGAACAAGCGGTAAATCAGGGGCCGGGCACAGGGCCCTCGGGAGGCGCGGGCGTTAAGCGCGTCATCGGCGTGGCAAGCGGCAAGGGCGGCGTGGGCAAATCCACCGTGGCCGTGCTGCTGGCGCAGGCTTTGGCCGCGCGCGGCAGGAAAGTCGGCGTCCTCGACGCCGACATCACCGGGCCGAGCGTGCCGCGCCTCTTGGGCATAAGCTCCTTCAGGGGGGATTTCGACGGCAAGCGCCTTATACCCGTGGTTAACGACGAGGGCATAAAGGTCGTATCCATTAATTTCTACGTGAACGACGAATCTACGCCCGTCGTGTGGCGAGGGCCGCTCATGTCCAAAGCCATCGAGCAGTTCTGGAACGATACCGAGTGGGGCGAACTCGATTACCTGATCGTGGACTTTCCGCCGGGAACGGGCGACGTGCAGATAACCGCCTTCAATGCCCTGCCCGTGAGCGGCGTCGTGGTGGCGGCTACGCCCCAAGGACTCGTGTCGATGATCGTGGCAAAGGCGGTGCGCATGGCCGGCATGGTAAACGCGCCCGTGCTCGGGGTGGTGGAAACCATGGGCTCCATGCGCTGCCCCCATTGCGGCGAAACGATAGAGCTCTTCGAATCGCTCGGCGGCACGACCATACAGGAAGCCCTCGGCCTGCCGCTCTTGGCGTCTTTGCCGTGGCGCAAAGAAATCGCGCAGGCCAGGGAGCTGCGCTGGCGCGACCTGCCCGCGGATATACGGGGCATCGCGGACGGCCTGGCCGCCGAAACGGAGCTTGCGCTGGCCAGCGTCAAGAAGCCGTCGGCGGAAACGGCTAAGGCATAGGCCGTGCCAAGGCCCATCAGCGAGCGCCGCGTAGGGCGCGCTTTAAGCCATGGCTACTTTAAGCCCGCGGGCATACCCGCGCGCGGGCTAGAGGAAGTCATCCTAGGCTTCGACGAAGCCGAAGCCCTCCGCCTCGCGGACCTGGACGGCCTCTACCACGAGGCCGCGGCCCGCAAGATGGGCGTATCGCGGCAGACCTTTGGCCGCATTATTGAGGAAGCGCGCCGCAAGGTAGCGGACGTAATCATTCACGGCAAAGCCCTCCGCGTAGAGGGCGGCGAAATAACCATGCACGAGGAGAACGGTATGCATTCAAGGATAGCGGTACCCACCAGGGACGGCAAAGTCGACGAGCACTTCGGCCATTGCGAGTATTTTACGGTATTCGAGCTGGAGGGCGGCGCCGTCGCCAAAGAGCGCCGGGTAGACAGCCCCGACGGCTGCGGCTGTAAATCGGACATAGCGGCCATACTGGCCAAGGACGGCGTGAGCCTTATGATAGCCGGCAACATGGGCGAAGGCGCGGTGCGCGTGCTCAAGGCCAACGGCATCGACGTCATACGCGGCTCCGCCGGCCCGGTCAAGGCCGTCGTAGAGGCGTATATAGCGGGAGCCGTCAAGGACTCGGGCGTGGGCTGCGCGGAGCACTCGGGCCACGACTGCCAGCATTAAAGGCCCTCCGCAAGCGCGGCGCGCTCGCGGCGCGCTTGCGAGACAGCTCATGGGCGGAGTAATATCAGGCCATGAGCAGCACAACTAAGGGCATGGGCTTAGGCGCCCTTGCCCTGGCGGCCACGGCCTTCTTCTGGAGCCTCGGCGGGCTCTTCATCAAACTCGTCGACTGGCAGCCCTTCGCCATAGCCGGCGCGCGCAGCGTCGTGGCGGCCGTCTTCCTGCTCATCTACGTACGCAAGCCGCGCTTCACCTTTTCAGGCGCGCAGATAGGCGCGGCCATAGCCTATGCGGCCACCATGCTCATGTTCGTTTACGCGAATAAGAACACGAGCTCCGCCAACGCCATACTCCTGCAATACGGCGCGCCTATATACACGGGCATACTCGGCCCCCTGCTCATAAAGGAACGGCCGCGGCTCGAGCATATCCTCGGCTTTATCGTCGTAGCCCTGGGCATGGGGATCTTCTTCCTCGGGAATTTGGGCGGGGGCTCGCTCGTGGGCGACCTCGTGGCGGTGGGCTCGGGCATAAGCTTTGCCTGTTACTTTATATTGATGCGCATGCAGAAGGACGGCTCCCCTCTGGAGTCCAGCATCCTCGCGCATCTGCTTACCGCCCTTATAGCGGCGGCGGTATCCCTCTTTATGCCCGCCCCCGTAATAAACGGCGCCGCTATCGCGGCTATACTAGGCTTAGGGATTCTGCAGACCGGCATAGCGTCGGTGCTCTTTGCCTGGGGCATACAGCGCGTACCGGCCATGGAAGGCATACTGATCGTCGGCCTCGAACCCGTATTCAACCCCCTGTGGGTATTTCTGGCCATGGGGGAGCGGCCGTCTCCCAACGCCTTCGCCGGCGGGGGCCTGATATTCGCGGCCGTGATCGTGTCGTCGGTGGTAAGCGCCCGCAGAGAACAATCGCAACGCTAGAGCAATTTTCCTTGACAAGCCTCGCTCACGTGCTACAATTTAATAGGTGTTACGTAACACCTATGCGACTGGCATACAAAATCAGCCGTATCGAATCAGACGAAGGAGGATAGGAAATGAAAAAACTAGCCACGAGGCTTGTGACCATCGGGACCATAGCGGTCATTCTGGCTATAAGCGCCTCCTGCGCGCAAAAAGAAGCCGCGAAGCCTAAGGACGTAACGATCAACATGTTCCAGCTCAAGGTCGAGATCAAGGACGCCCTCGACGCGTATGCCGCCAAGTATTCGGCGGCGAACCCCGGCACCACGGTAAAGGTGGAGACCTTAGGCGGAGGCGGCGATTACGGCGGAGCGCTCAAGGCTAAGTCCCAAGCCGGCCAGATGCCTGATATCTTCATGATAGAAGGCCGCGGCGGCTACGATATTTGGAAGGACTACATAGCCATCTTGGACGGCGAACCCTGGATCAAGGACACCGACCTAGCGTTCAAGGTCGACGGCAAGGTCGTGGGCTTCCCCGTAGCCATAGAGGGTTACGGCCTGGCATACAACGCGGACATCTTAGCCAAGGCCGGGATCGACCCGAATTCGCTTACCACGCGCGCCGCGTATGAGCAGGCTTTTAAGACCCTCGAATCAAAGAAGAAGGAACTCGGCATTGACGCGCCCGTAGCCATGGCCGCTTCGGTAGCCGGCGGCATGTGGTGGGTAGCCGGGCAGCACAATCTAGCCTGCTACTG
Organism: Spirochaetaceae bacterium; assembly: GCA_041306725.1. Classification (GTDB taxonomy): domain Bacteria; phylum Spirochaetota; class Spirochaetia; order Treponematales; family UBA12059; genus UBA5200. The sequence goes on from JBFZES010000022.1 coordinate 8,299, forward strand.
GGGCGGCGGCCTGGCCTTTGACGATACCAGCGTCATCCAGAACGCCCTCAAGGGCCAGTTGGACGAAGCACGCTTCGCCCAGTACGCCAAGTATGTCCAGCTCTTATTCAAGTATGCGGATAAGAAAATACTGCTCAACGGCAGCTACGACGACCAAGTGGGATCGTTTGCCCAGGGCCGTACCGCCTTCCTTCACCAGGGCAACTGGGTAGACCCGAACATGAAGCAGCTTGGCGTTAGCTTCAAGATGGGATACGCCCCCCACGCCTTCCTGGACACCGAGCAGAAAGGCCTCTACCTGTTCGCTCCCAGCTGGTATGTCGTCAACAGCCAGAGCCCGAACGCCGCGGCGGCCAAAGCTTTCCTCAATTCGATCGCCTCGACGGCCGACGGCCATGACTACATGGTCAACGGCGCTGGCATGATACCCGCGTTCAAGTCGGTAACGCTTAAGCCCAGCGGCCAACTAAGCCAGGCGCTTATGGCGGCGAACGCCAAGGGCGGCAACTACGGCGTATTCTTCGGCATGCTGCCCGACGGAGCCGGCCAGAACGTATTTGGCCCTATCTTCGACCTGTTCGCCCAGGCTCCCGACAAGATCGACCAGTTCACCGTGGACATGAAAAAGGCCATAGCCGGCCTGTCTAGCATGTAAGCTTTATGCTTTCAATGGCCGCGGGGCTTCGCGCCCCGCGGCCATTGTCTCCCGCATCAATTCCATACAGGAGCCGATCGACATGAGGCCGAATCGATTAGTGAACGCGCTCTTCCTGGCGCCGTCGGTCTTCGCGTTCTTGATGATCATTATCGTTCCCTTCCTTTTCGGCCTTTTTTACTCGATGACGGACTGGAACGGCGTGAGCAACGTAGTCCGCTTCGTAGGATTCAACAACTTCAAGAATCTGTTCTCAGCCCCGGACTTCCTGTATTCGTTCCTGATAACCATAGGGTATACGGTCATCAATATCGTGCTCGTCAATGTGGTGAGCTTCATTCTGTCGCTCATCGTGACAAGCAAGATACGGCTGCGCAATTTTTACCGCGCCGGGTTCTTCGTGCCCTACCTCATCGGCGGCATAGTCCTCGGCTATATTTGGCAATTTATACTCAATAGCATAGTCGTGCAGTTCGGTACGGCCATGGCCGTGGAAGCCCTGCAGACCTCGTTCCTGAGCCGGCCGGAAACCGTCATATGGGCGATGTCGGCGGTCAATACCTGGCAGTACGCCGGATACATCATGCTTATTTACGTAGCGTCCATACAGAGCATACCATCATCCCTGATGGAAGCGGCCAGCGTCGACGGCGCCAGCTACTTTTCGCGGGTAGTCCATATCCTGATTCCCATGATGGCCAACGCCTTTACCATATCGCTCTTCCTTACCCTGACAAGCTCGTTCAAGCAATTCGATATGAACCTCACCCTTACCAACGGAGGGCCGGCCACGCGCTTCCTCGAGGCGCCAGTCAAAGCCAGCCAATTGCTCGCCATGAATATATTCAATACGGCCACCGCGAACCGCATGGCCGAGGCGCAAGCCAAGGCCGTCGTGCTATTCGTTGCCCTGGTGGTAGTTTCCCTGATTCAGGTATCGGTAAACAAGAAGAAAGAGGTGGAGATGTGATGGCCAAGCTTAAGCGGCGCGGCAAGGCGCGCATCAATCCCGGCCTCGTCCTTCTTGAAGCGGGCACCATAATGCTGTTCATAGCGTTTATGTTCCCCTTCGGCATGGTGATGCTCAATTCCGCCAAGACATCCAGGGAAATCATCTTCAATCCCATAGCCATGCCTGCCGACTGGGGCCAATTCCTGCGCAACGTATCGCTTATCTTCAGTAACCCCACGGTCGATTACATCGGCGCTTTCCTGGACAGTACCGTCATCACCGTCGCTTCGCTCCTGGTCATAGTGGTATTTTCATCGATGGCGGCATGGATATTGGTGCGCAGCGCCAAGACCTGGTCTGTCGTGCTGTTCATGGCCTTCGTCGCCGCCATGGTCATACCTTTCCAGGTACTCATGTACCCCCTCGTCCGCTGGATGCGCGTAGTGGGAGACTTCGCGCACATACGCCTGCTGGGCACTATCCCGGGCATAGTCTTCGCCTATTTGGGATTCGGCTCGCCCCTCTCGATTTTTGTATTCCACGGCTTTATCAAGAACATCCCGCTGGAGCTCGAGGAGGCGGCGACTATCGACGGATGCACGAGGCCGGCTATCTTCTTCAAGATAGTCTTTCCCCTCCTTAAGCCCATCATCGTCACCGTGCTCATCCTGAACGGCATATGGATTTGGAACGATTACCTCTTGCCCTTGCTCGTGCTCGGCTCGAATGGCATAGTGCAGACGCTTCCCATAGCGGTAACGGCCTTCGCCGGAGCCTACCTCAAGCAATGGGATTTGATCCTTACCTCCGCCCTCATTGCCATTATACCCATAATCCTATTATATCTATTCGCGCAACGCTATATCATCAAGGGTATGGTGGAGGGCTCTATAAAATAAACCTGACCGCGGCAGGTCATACAGCACAGGCGTTTCATACAAGGAGTCACTCATCATGAAGATCGTTTTGGTCGGGGCGGGCAGCGCCCAGTTTGGTCATGGCACGCTCGGGGATATTTTCTGCAGTTCGGCTCTCGCGGGCAGCGAAATCACCCTGCTCGATATCAACGCGCAGGCTCTCGATGCGGTCCTTCAAACGGCGAAAGCCTTTATCGGGCTCCACAAGCTCAATTTTTCGGTAAACGCGACCACCGACCGCCGGGCGGCGTTTAAAGGCGCGAATTACATCATATCGTCTATAGAAGTAGGTAACCGCTTCCGGCTATGGGACGAAGACTGGAAAATCCCGCAACAGTACGGGATCCACCAGGTGTATGGCGAGAACGGCGGCCCCGGCGGCGTTTTCCATGCCCTGCGCATAGTGCCCGTCATCCTGGACATCGTTAAGGACGCCATGGAGCTCTGCCCGGGCGCGTGGATCTTCAATTATTCCAATCCCATGACCGCTATAGTCACCACCGTCAAGCGAGCCTACCCTCAAGCAAAGTTCGTGGGCATGTGCCACGAAATAGGCTGGCTCGACCGCTGGCTGCCTCCCATGCTCGGCATGAAGAAGGAAGACCTGCATTTTACCGCGGCGGGGCTCAACCACTTTAGCTGTATGCTGGAGCTCAAGGATAAGAGGACCGGCAAAGACCTGTACCCCGAGGTGTTGAAGAAGGCGCACGAGTTTTTCCTGCGCGAGCCCGGCTATAGCGACGTGTACGGCGAATACCTGAAGACCGGCATCGTGCACGGCGCCGAGAAATTCGACAAAGAAAAGTCGGGTGAGAAAAGCCGTTTCGAGTGGGCGGACAGGAAGCTGGTAAAATTCATGCTGGAGAATTACCGCCTGCTTCCCATAACCACGGATAGCCATTTCGGCGAGTATTTGAGCTGGGCCTGGGACGTGGTCGACCATAGAGGCATACTCGATTTCTACGACTGGTACAAGGCGAGCCTGACGAGCGACATTAAGCACGAGATCAAGCTTGAAGTATCCGAGCGCGTCGTGCCCATCATAGACGGCATACTGGGCGACGCGGGCTTCGTCGAGTCGGCGGTCAATGTCCTGAACGACGGGCTCATTGAGGACCTTCCTTCTTGGATAGCGCTTGAAGTGCCCGCCCTGGTCAGCGCCCAAGGCGTGCAAGGCCTTAAAGTAAACAACTTGCCTAAGGGCTATCTTGCCTTGCTGCGGAATTATTGCGGCGTCTACGACTTAACCGCGGAAGCGGTTATCCACCGTAAAAAGGACTACGTTATCCAGGCGCTCCTAGCCAATCCCGTGGTTCACCAAGCGGGCGCTCTAGAGGAAATGGTCGATAGGATGATAGCTCAGCAACGCGCGTGGCTAGGCTACCTTAGATAAGACGCTATGAGCGCCGCGAAGGGCTCGGCTGGGCTTCTCGCGGCTCGATACGCCCTAAGGGATAAGGACGATGGGAACAATTAAAGAAATCGCGCGCAAAGCGGGGGTAAGCCCCACTACCGTATCGAATGTGCTGCACGGCAATACGGGCAAGGTATCGCCCGATACCTTGGCGCGCGTCCAAGCTATCGTGCGCGAGGTCAACTACGCCCCCAACATGGGGGCGATTATCCTCGCGCGGAAAAAATCCCGCATTATCGGCGTCATCATGTTTATGGAACCCCGTCGCAATGAGACCGTGCTAGAAGACCCCTTCACGTCGACCATCATGGGCGCGATGGAAACCGAAATACGCAAGCTCGGCTACTTCATGATGATACATACGACTTGGGATGAGGCCGAGGTCGTCAAGCTGGCGAAAACCTGGAAACTGGCCGGCTTGGTACTCGTATGGGTACCGAGCGTCACGGCGAGCGTCATCCGTAGGACCATAGATACGCCGGTAGTGTTCGTCGACAGCTATTTTAACGACGACGGGCAGGAATACCACAGCGTCGGCTTGGACGACGCGGGAGGCGGCTACGCCTTGGCCCGTTACCTGCTGTCCATAGGGCACCATGACATCGCCTTCGTTGCCAACGACGCGCTACGCGACGGAGCGGACCGCGCCCGCTTCGAAGGATGCCGCAGAGCATTCGAAGAGGCCGGGCAGGCCCTGGATGAGCGCCGTTACTTCGTAGCCTCGAAAGACCCTTCCGAACGCCATGACTTTTACCGTTCTCTGGGGAGCCATCCATTCCTGCATTCCGCCCTGGTGTTTTCAGCGGATTACTATGCCGCCGAAGCGGTTTCCTGCCTGCAAGACGCTGGGGTATCGATACCCGAGGATATATCAATAACGGGTTTCGACGATAATATCTTTTCGAGAATCATACGCCCGCGTTTGACGACGGTCCATCAGGATATATACGGTAAAGGGCAATCCGCCGTAGCCATGCTCATGAGCCTAATACAGGGCGAAGGCGTGGCCGAGCTGGACCTTCGTTTGCCGATACGCCTAGTGATCCGGGAATCTACCCGGCAGCTTCAAACGCGTTAGGCTGCCTGCGGCCTAGCGGCGGGCGGGGCGGCCTCCGCAGCCCCTGCGTCTAGCTTGGTAGAAATTTGCCCTTACGGCCTAAGCGCCGTATAGTTGAACCATGAGCCAAAAACGCGCCGGACCTGGGTTATATTCAGGCTCATGCCTGGACGAAGAAGCCCACAGCCGCCTCTTTACGCTAGCCGTAGAAACGGCCGGGCATGCTATATACATTACCGACCCACAGGGCGTCATTAACTACGTTAACCCCGAATTTGAGCGGGCTACCGGCTACGCGGCCGCCGAAGCCATAGGCAGGACGCCCCGCATACTAAAATCGGGGATTATGGGCCTGGACTACTATGAGAAGCTCTGGGAGGGCATATTAAGCGGGCAAAGCTGGGCCGAGGAAGTCGTAAACCGGCGCAAGGACGGCATCGTTTACTACGCCCTGCAGACTATCAACTCCATCAAGGGAGAAGACGGGAGCATACAGGGCTTCGTGGCCATACAATCGGATATAACGCGCAGCAAAGAGCTCGAGCGCGAGCTATCGTTCTCGGAGAGCCGCTACCGCACCGTCTTGGCGTCCATGCGCGAGGGCGTCATATTTCAAGACGCCCACGGCGCCGTGGTCACGTTTAACAGCGCGGCCGAGCGCATGCTGGGCAAGGCCGCTGGCGCTCAAGGCGGAGAGGGCCTTGCCCCAAGCTCGTGGAAGGCCATACGCGAAGACGGAAGCCCCTATCCGGCATCCGAGCATCCCTCCCTGTTGGCCCTTAAGGCGGGCGTGCAGGTGGACGAAGCCGTCATGGGCATTCCTAAACGCGACGGCGGCACGCTCTGGCTGGCCGTGAACGCGCGCCCGGTGCCCGGCGCGGACGGAAGCATACAGGGTGCGGTGACGAGCTTTGCGGACATCAGCGAACGGAAGCAGAAAGCGGACGCCATACGCAGGGCGGCGGAGAGCGACTTCCTTACCGGGCTTAAAAACCGCTATGCCATGAACAAAGCGCTGAGGGATGAACTCGCGCGCGCCGAGCGTTACGGCGAGCCCCTCTCCGCTCTCTTTCTCGATATCGATTACTTTAAGAAGGTAAACGATCGCTATGGCCACGATACGGGCGACGAGGTATTGCGCGGCGTGGCCGAGCTCATTGCCTCGGCCCTGCGCGTAAGCGATATAGCGTCGCGCTGGGGCGGCGAGGAATTCCTCATTATCGCGCCGCATAGCAACGCCGCCGAAGCCGGCGCGCTGGCAGAGCGCATACGGCGCGCCATAGAAGCAGCGACTATGGGCCAGGCCATACGCGTAACGGTGAGCATAGGCTATACGAGCTACCGCACAGGCGACGACATCGACGCCCTGGTAAACCGCGCGGACAAGGCTCTCTACAATGCCAAGGAAGGCGGGCGCAACCGGGTAGAGGCGCTCGGCTGAGCGGACCTAGGCGCTCAGTACCAAAGCGAAGGCGCTTGATGATCTATAAATGTCTTGAATACGTACTTTTTATCTTGGCTTATACATTATGAGAAACTGATTTCCGGCAAAATCTTTATATTCGATATAGAGTGCCATGATAATGTCGCCCTTGATGTCTTGCTTGGAAAGCAGATGATTGGGCTTATCGGCTGAAAGCAATGAAGAATCGTAAGCGCGGTTTGGGTTCCTGCCCGCAGGGATTGCATATCCAGAATCGGGCTTCACATCAATCTGGATCTGGATTCTATGAACAGCAGTTTCGGGCTTGAGTATCGATTCACCGCTTGTACTCAAGAAAGAGATGTCAATGGATGTGATGAAGCCATCCATGTTCGTGTTTATCACTGGCTTGATTATTACCGAAGGATTGCCCATAAGAACTTTGAAAGAATTAAGACTGCTGGATAAAAAATCGATTGTAGAGGCGGTACTTTCGGTTCCAGGAGGCGCTGTTGCAGCGGATTCCCGATAGCTATTGTATCGGTTTAGGAAAGCGATGTAGTCTCCCTCATCTAAGGTGTGACCCTTATCCCTGTAAAGCTTGTATTCAAAATTCCCTAATTCTTCAAGAATTTTAGTGACGGTGTTCCAGCGTTTCTCCATGCTTCCAAGTCTCGAATCTATCCAGCCTCTCATGGAACTGGGATAAAGCCCGTCATATCTTGTTCTGTCTTCCTTGTCCAATAAACCCATACTTAAAAACCGAGGGACCTTAAGGTAAGTATCGCGATCAAACGGCTTCCCGATGATCTGAAGCCAATCTGAGACTCCTATCGGGTAGATGAGATCGATGCGTTTCTTCTGGTCCCTTGAGTACGGAAGTACGTGCATGAAACTCGTCCCTCCATACGCTGCCGCGCGAACCCTCTCCGGGTGCATCATAGTAAAACGGGAAGCAAAAGAGCCGCTGGTTGAAAAACCTGCAAGAAGAATCTTGTCCTCGAGTTGGATCTTGTATTCATCCTCAATGAATGAACGAGCGTCATCGATCATTGCGACAAACTGAAGATCCAGCCTTGAAAGCCGGTCCTTTTTAAGTAGCATACCGTCCCTGGTAAGACTGGTGGCAGAAGAGTTGGCAGGCCTATCAAAAGCGGGAAAGAGAAGCGCAGCCTTCAGTCCACGAGCTATCACCGTTTCCCAATTGCCTTTCATAACTACGTTTCTTGCCCACTCGCTATAATACTCCGGACCCATGCCTTGCTCCCCGCCTGATGCAATCGAAGTCGCGAAAAGGTATTTGCTGGCAAAATCATCTGGGATGTAGAGGTAGTAGTCGTAGTTGAAACCAGCCTGAGGCCAGGGAGAGATTTTGTATACATTAGTAGACAGCTTGGTAACTTTGCGCTTGTTATCGGGATTAAGTTTAGGGATTGGGTAGAAGGCCGCGGCTTGCCTGGAAAGGCGTTCTTGCTCTACTGCCGAAGGGGTAGTATAGGTAAAAAAGCCGTCGCTTGATTCTATTTGGCCAAAAACAGGAGTTATATATATCGGAAGAGCACACCACAGAACACCA
>JBFZES010000023.1:0-10977 GCA_041306725.1 Spirochaetaceae bacterium
CTCGCCGCGGGCGCCTGCGGTCGCGGCGGCCCATGCCTAGTCGGCCTCGTACGCGGCGCGGGCCATGGGCATGCGCCTGCCCACGCCGAAGGCGCGGGGAGACAGCTTAAGCACCGGCGCCGCCTGCCTGCGCTTGTACTCGGCGCGGGCGGTCATGCGCAGCACCCTGCGCGTCATGGCTTCGTCGTGGCCCAGCGCGATAATGGCGTCGGCGTCCATATCCCGGTCTATGTAAAGCCTGAGCACAGCGTCCAGGTCGGCGTAAGGCGGCAGGGAATCCTGGTCGAGCTGGTTAGGGCGCAGCTCGGCGGAGGGGGGCTTGTCTATGATAGCCCGGGGTATGAGGCCGTCGCGCCCGTGAATGCGCTCGCAGAGGGCGAACACCTCGGTCTTTAGGAGGTCGCCTATGGGGGCGAGCGCGCCGCACATATCGCCATAGAGCGTGCAATAGCCTACCGCCAGCTCGCTCTTATTGCCGGTGGTGAGCAGCATGGAATCGAACTTATTGGACCAGGCCATGAGTATGTCGCCGCGTATGCGCGCTTGCAGGTTTTCCTCCGTAAGGCCGAAGGGCGTGCCCGCGAAATGGCTCTCCATGGTGGAGAGGAAAGCCGAGAACGGCTTTTCGATGGCTATATGCTCCATACGGCAGCCCAATTGAGCGCAGAGTTCGGCGCTGTGGTCCACCGAGCCTGGAGAGCTGAAGCGGGAGGGCATGGTTATGCACACCAGGTTCTCCGGGCCTATGGCCTTGGCCGCCAACACGGCCACCAGGGCCGAATCGATGCCGCCGGAGAGGCCCAGGTGGGCTTTGCCGAAGCCGCACTTGGCCATGTAGCCGCGTATGCCCTCGACGAGGGCGCGCTCGGCCTCGTCCCAGCGATCGGGCAGGGCGGGCCTTGAGGCGGGGATCGGCGCGCCGGCCGACGGGGCCGCGCCGCGCGCCATGGCCGAACCGGGCTCAGAAACGGTATCGATGTCGACGACGAGCTCGCCGCGCCCGAAGGGGCCTTGGGCCTCCACGGCGCCGCTTGCGCCTACCAGGAAGGAGCGGCCGTCGAATATAAGCGAATCGTTAGCGCCGGCCACGTTGCAGTAGGCCACGGGCACCCCGCCTCTGCGGGCCAGGTCGGCGCAGAGCCGCTGGCGAAGGGCAAGCTTATCCATCTGGAAGGGAGAGGCCGAGGGAACGACGATGAGCCTAGCGCCGGCGTCCAAGAGCTCGCGCGGGGGGTCGATAGGATAGCGCAGGCCGGGCACGGGCTCGGTCTCGCTCCACAGGTCCTCGCACACCGCGAAGCCTATGCGCAGGCCCTTATAGCTCCACACCCTGCGTTCGCGCGCGGGCTCGAAGTAGCGGGCCTCATCGAATACGTCATAGGTGGGCAAGAGGGTCTTAGCCTGGCGGAAAGCCACCTGCCCGTCCAGCAAAACCGCCACCTCGTTGGTAAGCGGGCGGCCTAAGCCCGACTCGTTGCGGCCTATGTGGCCGACGGCCACGGCCATGCCGGGCGGCAGCGAGCGCTGCAGGCGGCGGAACGCGTCCTGCTCCCGCTCGGCGAAGCCGGGCTGCCCGAGCAAATCCATAGGGGGATAGCCGGATATGGCCATTTCGGGGAAGACCGCCAAATCCGGGCGCTGCGGGGCGACCGCTTCGAGGGCGGCGAGTATTAAATTCACATTGGCATCGAAGGCCCCGATGAGGGGATCTATCTGGCACAGCGCTAATCTCATGAACGCTCCCGGCGCCTTGCGCCCGCTCGGCGGCCATAGTACACTGAGGCCGTGAAAAAGACAACGTTAGCGATTCCGGCCGGCCTTCCCGAGCTGGAAGCCTTCTGCGCAGAGGCCCGCATATTAGGGAGGCAGCTCACGCTCGCCGCCAAGGAAGGAAGCGCTGCGGGCGGCACGCCCGGCGGGGCCGCCACGAGCGGCGCGGGCCAGGCCCAAGCTCAACCGGACGCCGGCGCCGCCCCGCCCCTGCGCTGGAACCCCCTGAGCTTCGCCTCGGCGAGGGCCCTCATACTCGAGGCAGAGAATGCCCTGGGCGGCCGTATAGACGAGCTCGTCATATTCGCGGACCCGCCGCCCGACGCGTCGCCCCTGGCGGACGCATCGCCGCGCGACATAGAGGCGGGGATACTGGCCTGGGCAGCCGGCCACGCCGAGCTCATACGCGAAGCGGCCCGGCGCTTCCGCGACCAGGGCGGCGGCCTTATCGCCTTGGTCCTTACCGAGCGGCCCAATCGCGGGCCGCTATCGGCCATGGCCGCCGGCGCGCTCTTGGGCCTTGCCGAGGGCCTCTTGGCGGCGGCGGGCGGCGCCTCGTCGTCCTGGCGCTTCGTGGCGCTGAGGGACGAGTCGGGACAGCCCGACCTAGTGGCGCGCCAACTGGCCAAACTGCTTGAAGAGCCGCCCAAGGACCAAGGCAAGATGCAGCGCTGCGGCAGCCGCGCCGGGCTCTTCGGAACCCGCTAGCATACAAGGAGAGCCGCCGTGGCCAAGAATAAGGTTAAGCGCTTTGGCATACTGACGAGCGGCGGCGATTGCCCCGGGCTCAACGCGGCCATACGGGGCGTGGCCAAGGCGGCCTCTAGCCGCTTCGGCATGGAAGTCATAGGCATATCCAATGGCTACCGGGGCCTCATAAGCGGCGACGCGCGGCCGCTCTCCCAGGAAGACTTTTCCGGCATACTTACGTTGGGCGGCACCATCCTGGGCTCTTCGCGGGAAAAGCCTTTCAAGGCCTGCGACGACGGCGCTTGCTCTGATTCCCGCGCGGGCATGGACAAGCCCGAGCGTATCCTGGAGAACGTGGAGCGCCTCGGCCTCGACGCCCTGGTAGTGCTGGGAGGCAACGGCACCAACACCACCGCCCACCTCTTGGCCAAGGAAGGCCTGGCAGTCATAGGCCTGCCTAAGACCATAGATAACGACATCTGGGGCACCGAGATCAGCTTCGGCTTCCATTCGGCGGTGGACATAGCCGCGGAATCCATAGACCGGCTCCACTCCACGGCCAGCTCCCACAATCGGGCCATGGTGATAGAGCTCATGGGGCATAAGGCAGGCTGGCTGGCCCTCTACGCGGGCTTAGCGTCGGGCGGCGATATCATACTCATACCCGAGCTGCCCTATTCCATTCAATCGGTGGCGGCAAGCCTCGCGCGGAGGCAAGCCGAAGGCAAGCGCTTCAGCATCGTGGTCGTGGCGGAGGGCGCCATGTCCGAAGAAGAGGCGCTCCTGCCTAAAAAGGAGCGGAAGCGCAGGCGGGAGACCATGCCCTACCCGTCCATAGGCTATCGCGTGGCCGCGGAAATAGAGGCGGCCACCGGCATGGAGGCGCGCGTAACCGTGCTGGGCTATCTGCAGCGGGGCGGCACGCCCAGCCCCTATGACCGCGTGCTGGCCACCGCCTTCGGCACGGCGGCCGCCGAGCTCCTGGAACGCGGCAACTTCGGCCGCATGGTGGCCATGCAGGAGGGACGCATAACCACCATAGCGCTGTCCGAGGTGGCCGACCGCATAAAGACGGTGCCCGCGGACCACCCCTTGGTAGACACGGCGCGCCTGGTTGGTACCTGTTTCGGCGACGCTTGAGCTCGGCGGCCCCGAGCGGCGTGGCGGCCGGCGGCTGCGCGAGCAGGCCCGCTAGCGCTTCTTAAGGGCGCGCTTGGCCTTGTCGAGGCGTTGGCGCTCGGCGGCCGCGCTGGCGAGCAGGGACGCCTCGCGCTTGCTTACCTTGGCCCTATACAGGATAAACAGGCCGCCGCCCAGTATCATCAGGAAGCAGAGTATCTGCCCCATAGAGAAATTCCACGGCGTCGTGAACAAGTGTATGGAAGCGTCCGGGTCGCCCAGCTTGATGATATAGCCCAAGTCCGCGTCGGGCTCCCTGAAATACTCTATGATAAAGCGCACGAGGCCATAGCCGAGGACATACGCGCCTACGGCGAAACCCTTGAAGGCCTTGCGGGGCCGCACGATGAACCAGAGCACCAGCCAGAGAACGATGCCTTCAAAAAAGGCCTCGTAGAGCTGGGAGGGGTGCCGGGGCAGGTTAACCAACGCCTGATCTATAGCCATGTTCGCCTTTTCCGCCACGCCGCGCACCCAAGGCTCGCTGGCGGGGAAGCGCTGCGCGTCGGGGAAAATCATGGCCCAGGGCGCCGAGCTCACCTTGCCCCAGAGTTCGGCATTAATGAAGTTGCCCAAGCGCCCGAAGGTGTAGCCCAAGGGAGCGGCTATGGCCACCATATCCGCCCACTCAAGGTAATCCGTCTTCTTTACCTTGCTGTGGACAAACGTGCCTATGACGACGCCTATAAGTCCGCCGTGGAAGGACATGCCCCTAAAGCCTATGAATTGCCCTCCCTCGGCGAAGGGCCAGAATATCAGCCAGGGTTTTTGCCAGTAAATACCCGACGGATCGTAGAGCAGGGTGCCGAACAGCCTGGCCCCCAGTATAAGGCCGAGTATGGCGGCGAGGAAAAAGCCGGATATGTCGTCGTCGCTAAAGCCGAGCTTGCGCTCGCGCACCTGGCGCTTAAAGAGGAGGTAGCTGATGCCGAAGGCCACGAGGTACATGAGGCCGTACCAGCGCAGGGGAAATTGGGGCAGGAAGGGCAGGACTTCCGGCGTTATCCACGAGGGGAACTGAATGGCGGCTATCATGGCAGCGCTCCGGGAGAGGGGACTCATCCATAGCGGATGGCGAGTTCACTATAGCGGCCTAAGGCCGCCGGCGCAAGACGAAGGGCGGGGGCCCGGCCGTCCCGGCGCCAGGTTTAGCCGAAGCCTAACTCAAAGGACGCTCGACGATGCGCCCGAGCGACACATCGAAGGAGAACGCCACGTGCTGCTTCTTCGTTCGAACCTCGTGGAAGCGATTGTGGCTTTCAAGCACGACGCCGGGGTATACCGTTCCGCGCACTACGACCTCCGCGGAAAAATGCTCCTCGAACTTTTCGTTAAACTGGAAAAAGCGCATGCTGCGCTTTTCCAATAGCTTGACGAGCTTGAGCTTCTCCTGCCGTATGGAGTTCAGGTCCTTGCCGACGCGCTCATACTCGCGCATGGTCTTGTCGGCCTGCAGTATCAAGGCCTTGACGCGTTCCATCTCGCGCTCTTCGGCCTCCGCGGCGTCTTTGACCAGATAATCCTGGCCAAATGAAATCGAGGTCTTGGAATTATTTTCCGCGCCGAGGTTCTGCAATTCCGCGCCCATCTTCGCCCGGCATTGCCCGCCCACCAGCGAGCCTTTGTCTCCGGCAAGGGTTAGCTTGCCGTTGGTCTTGATAACGCAGAGGAGCGCCGAGCTCTTGAGGGTAATATTGCCCACCGCCATGAGCTGCGCCTGCTCGGCGAAGCCGGCTTCTATGGTAGTGCGGGCGCGCACGGTGCCGCGCTGCGCTCCTTTTACGCCCTCAGTTACCCGCACGGCCCCGTCAGCGCTAACCAGAGCGGCTTCTATGGAACCGCCTATGAAGACATCGCCTCCGGCTATCAAGGCAAAGCCGGTGAGCACGCTGCCGCTCACGGCTACCGGGCCGGGAAAGCGCACGTTGCCGGTAACCGGCCCGACGTTGTCGTTGATCTTCCAGGCGGCGTCAATGCTAAGCTTATTTTTCTCGAACTTGAGCTCGCCGCTTTTCGCGGCTACGAGGCGGCGGTCGCCGCTCTCGGTCTTTTCCTCGCGTATCGTGTCGTCCCATTCGGGAGGATCGCTCGCCCGCGGGTCTTTGGGCGGCTTGACGGGCTTGCCGTACACATCCGTGCCGTCCTGCCCCTCGCGGCCTATGGCTAGGAGCTCCAGTATGGGCTGCCCCTCGGCCACCACGGTAGCGCGATCCTGGTTCTTGAAATCCGCGGAGCCGTCCGAGCGCAGCGTAAGCGCGGCGCCGCTGGCCAAACGCGTTATCCAGTTAAGATTCCAACCGCCAGATGGCACGGGCTCTTTTCCGTAGGCCACCGGCTGAGCCTTGACCGCCTTGCCGGCCCTGGCTTCGGCAAGCGCGTTCGCTAGGTCCTTATGCTCTATGCCGAAAATCACGCCGGCCGCCTTTAAGGCTTCCTGCGCCGCCTCAAGGCTTAAGTCCTTGCCAAGGCCATATTCCTTCTCCAGGCTCGCCACGGCCTGCATGCCGTTATCGGATATGCCGATTTCTATGACCGCGTCGCGGTAAGGAACGACGCGGACGAGGGTCTCGCCTTCCTTCTCGCATACAAGAGCAAGCCCGTCTTCCTCGCTCTCAAGGGTCTCCTTTGAAAAGCGTACGTTCTCATAATGGCCTACCTGCGGGTCGTTGCCGGGCAGGCTTGGCAGGGTTATGCCCTGGACGTCGAGCCCGGGAACGCCCAGCGACGGCGGCGAAAAGCGGGCCACTTCCTGGCCCTTCTTCACGACCGCGACATTGTTCACCGAGGATAGCGGGAACTCCGCCAGGCTGGGCACGAGCCGCGCGAACGAGGGATCGGACTCCAGGGTTTTTATATAGTCCTGCGCCTGGGCTTCGGGCAGAAAGGCGACCGAAAAGCCTAAGCTCCTGTCTTTGCCGCGCGCCGGGGCCTTGCCTTCCACGAGGAGATAATCGCGCAGCTCATGTTCGTTGCCCTTATAGAAAGCGAGCACATCCGTCTTAAGCTTGTCGCCTTTTATGCCCTTTAGCTTAGCCTCGGCCAAGGCGGCGCTGAGTTCGGCAAGCTGGAGAGCCTTGCCGTTGCCTCGGCCCTTAACCAGGGTAAGCGTAGCCTTGAGGCGGTCAGGGCTTAGGTCTATGCGTATTTCTGCGTCACGGTTATTGGACAGGCTGTAGCCCTTCAAGGCTTGGCCGCCCTTGACGGACTTCTGCAGCGCGGACGCTATATCCTCTTCCGGCAGCAGGCTCTCGTCCTGTATGCCCAGCTCGGCCGCTTGGGCAAGAATGGCGCCCGCTTCCGGGGGGGGAAGCCGCTTATCGCCGGGCACAAGGTCCAGGAGCAGGGTCGTGCCGTCCTCGCTCTTGCGCAGGCTTATCGTATGAGGCGCGAAGGGAACCAGGTCGGCCCAGCGCGATCCTATGCGCACCCAGCCGGCGGCCTTGGTGCTAATCTCGCCTTTGCCGCGCTCTAAGCCCGCGCCAAGATAAAAAGCCGGGTCATCGTCCTGGGGAGCGGGCACCGGCTTGCCGTAGACGCTCTTGCCCGCCTTGCCGGGCTTAGGCGCGTGAAGCCGCGCGACGAGGGTATCCGCGGGGGCCCAGAATGAGCGCTGCACCTTGCGGTCCAGCACGACCGGCTCCTTGCGCTCGATTTTCTCCGTCTCGACGATTTTTTCTTCCTTGCCGCGCAAGAATGGAAGAATTCCCGCCTTTTTCACCACGCGTTCGCGGCTTACCCGCTCCACGCGTATCCTGAACAGCTCGGGAGGGGGGGCTTCCGCCAAGGCCTTATCCTGGAAGGCCGCATATTCTACAGGCGTTTCAAGGGGAAGCCATTCAGCCTCTTCGGGAAGCCCGGAGCTGGGCATGGCGCCGCGCGCCATGGTGACGCGCAACGGGGCCTTGGCTCCGGCGAATTTCTGCATGGTATCGGCGATAAGCTTCGCGGGTACCCCATTGATGCGCGCGTCGCTCAGCGCCTTGGCCAGGGCGTCGGCCGTCCATTCGGCCCCGCCCTCGGAGTCTGGGCTAAATTCAAAGGCGGCTTCCAAGCCCAGCTCGTCGACGTCAAGCCTTAACTCGCCCTTCGCTACCTGCAGCGCCATATCCGGCTCCCTATACCTTAAAGCCCTGAGCCAGCGCCTTGGCCAGCTTGGATTTAACGAATTGGTTCTCCTTGCGCAGCTGCGCAAGCTCGAATTGCTGCATCTTTACGGTTTCTATGAGGTCGCCCGTGCTCAGCGCGCCGCTTTGCAGCAATTCCTCTACGTAGCCCATCTTGGAATCGAAGTCGAGCTCGGCCTCGCTATTGGCGGCTCCATAGCTATCGTCCAGATACTCCGGATCGAGGAAATCGTCCACGTCGCCTTCCGTGGACACCAGCTTGTCCGCGACGCGGTAAATGGCCTGGGACAGTATGGATTTAGGCTTGTAGCGCACGATGGGTATGCGGCTGCTGAGCGCCACGTTCTGCATGTCGTCCCGGTACAGCACGCCAAGGTGCTCAAGATCCAGCCCCAGGTATTCTTTGCAGGAGCGGCGTATCTTCTGGGCTTTGTCGGCGTCCGTAGGATCCTCAAGCATATTCATGACCAGGCGCGGCGAAAAGCGCGACATGCGCATATCGAAGGCGGCGCGGCTTACCGGATCGGCCTCCGCCACCCTGCCCAGTATCTCGGGCACGTAGGCGCGCTGCAGGGAGCCTCCGTCCTTGCGCAGTGACTCGAGTATGGCCCGAGCCCGCGTGCGCGGCTTAAAGCTGTCCCACATGAGCCTGAAAATGGCGTTCTTGAGGAAGAGATAGGCGTTGAGGGTGGCCGTAAGGGCGGGGGCGGTAACGACTATGCCCCGCCCGGACAAGAGGAAAAAGTCGAGTATATTAGCGCCGCTGCCCGCCCCGAGGTCCAGGATAAGGTAATCGGCCTCCAGCGAGAGCAAGCGCTTGGCGAGCATGGCCTTTTGTTTGGCGTTGAGATTGGCCAGGCCCGGTATCTCCGCGTCTCCGGCGATAAAGCGCAGGTGGGCGTAATCGGTAGGGTGGACCAGTTCGTCGAAATCGCCATGGGCGCCGGAGAGAAAGGTGCCTATGCCGTTTTTGGGAGAGGGGAAACCAAGGGAAAGGTGGAGATTCGAGGCGCCGAGGTCCAGGTCCGCCAGCACCACCTCTTTCCCTGCCTGGGCAAGCGCTATGGACAGGTTGGCGGCCAAGAGGGATTTGCCTACCCCTCCCTTGCCGCTGGCTATGGGGATGACGCGCACTAGCGTTCCTCCACGGTCTCTATAACCGAACCGCGATCGATTACGGCTCCCGCACCGTTCCCGGCCTGAGGCACATGATAAAGGAAAAGCAGGAATGCCGCGCTCAGGATATCCCAGAGGGCTATGCCTCCAAAGCTTAGGGCAAGGCCGGCGCCCAGGCTAGGCATCTGGCTCAGCCTCTCTATGAAGGCCGGCGCGCCAAGGACTAGGCCAAATATGCTAAGCGCACGCGCCGCGAGCACGAGGAGCCGAAAGGCGGCGTATTTCTTCGCGTCGAGCCCCAGGAAAAAGAAGGCGATGGCCACCATGAGGTTAGGAGCCAGCACGACGCGCAGCTCCTGCGCATGGAGGCTTGCTCCGGCAAGGGCCGCGACGCCCTGCGACAGGAAGAAAAAACGGGCTAGCTCGGCTGCCGCGAAGGGGAAAAACACGGTATTCTGCTTCATAGTAGTGGGATTAGTGTACTCGCTCGCTTCCGGCGGAGTCAAGGAAGCTCGCTTGGTTGACAGAAAGGCGCGCAAAGCGAGATATTATTGACACTATGGAAGATAAAACCCGTAAGCGCGACCAGATCGCGTGGAGCGCAATAACCGTCTTAGCCGTACTATGCTCGGCCTTAATCGTCAACGTGCCTTCGGCCTATGCCCAGGATGGCCAATCGGACACGCAGCGTTACTTCAACCTCTTCCAGAGCGCGTTCAACTTCATACTCCAGAGCTATGTCGATGAAGTCGATCCGAAGAGCCTCTATGAAGGCGCCATGCAGGGAATGTTCGATTCGCTCGGCGACCCCTACTCTACCTTCCTTACCGAGGCCATGGTAAACGACCTCAACGATACCACCGTGGGCCAGTTCGGGGGCATAGGCCTGTATATAAACAAGCCCCTGCCCGACCCCAAGGCTCCCGACAAGCGCAGCTACGTGGAGATAGTATCGCCCATAGAGGACACGCCGGGCTGGAGAGCCGGCATTCAGCCCGGAGACCAGATTACCCACATAAACGGCGAGCCCACCGAGCCGCTGGTCATGGACGATGTGCTCAAGCGCCTGCGCGGCGAGCCGGGCAGTTCCGTCACGATAACCATACTCCGCGGGGCCAGCGTGGTCTTCGACGAGAAGATCGTGCGGGCGATGATAGAGGTCCCCACGGTCAAGCGGGCTATGCTGCCCGACGGATCAGGCTACCTGCGCATCATAGAATTCACGCCGCAGACCGTCATACGCGTGCGGGAATCCTTGGACTGGTTCAAGCAAAACAAGTACAAGGGCATAGTCATAGACCTGCGCAACAATCCCGGCGGGCTCCTTCAGTCCGTCATACAGGTCGCCGACCTTTTCCTTTCGGAAGGCATCATCGTATCCACCAAATCGCGCACCAGGTCTGAGAACGCCGTCTATAGCGCGCGCTCGGACGCCGTGGTACCCGCGGGCACGCCCATCATCGTGCTCATAAACCGCGGCTCGGCAAGCGCTTCCGAAATTTTGGCAGGCGCACTCAAGGACAACAAGCGCGCCTACCTCATAGGCGAGAACAGTTACGGCAAAGGCTCGGTGCAGCAGGTATTGAGCCTTGGCGATACCGGCTTCAAGCTGACCATGTCGCGCTACTATACGCCCAGCGACGCGAATATAGACAAGGTGGGCATAGCGCCTGACCTTGAGATCAAAGAACCCGAACTTAGCCCGGCCGAGGAAGAATCGCTTAACGATCTCATGGGACGCAACGTGTTCGAGCAGTTCGCCGCCGCCAACCCCGGGGCGACGCCCGCGCAGATCGATATGTTCGTGCGGGGCCTGCGTTCGGCGGGCTCGCCCCTCACCGAGCGCGTGCTCAAGCGCCTGGTGCGCAACCAGCTCTTGCGCACGAGCATCGCCCCCGAATACGACCTTGAGTACGACCTCCAGCTGAAAGCGGCCCTGGACGTGCTCGCGGGTGGCCAATTCTCCACCCTGGTGGCCAGCAGCATGTCCGTGCACGAGCTCCAGGCGACGGCCAGTACCGCCGCGGGGAACTAAGCCCCACGCCCTATGCGGCAATTCGTCTTGCCTCCGTCCTGGGAAAGCGAAGCCCGGGACGGC